>JBIIYI010000012.1:0-15181 GCA_044346895.1 Phycisphaerales bacterium | reverse complement strand
CGCCGCGATTCACTCGCGGCGAGGCCGGCCAGAGCGAGGGCGCGGCAAGAGCCGCGCACGAGCGCTCACATCTCGGCCCGCCGCGATTCACTCGCGGCGAGGCCGGCCAGAGCGAGGGCGCGGCAAGAGCCGCGCACGAGCGCTCCAACCACGAGCGCTCAAATCAGAACTTCACCTGCGGGGCGTTCCGCTCGTTCGCCTCCGTCACTTCGAAGAACGGCATCGCGCGGAAGCCGAAGAGGTTCGCGACGATGTTCGTCGGGAACACGACGAGCGTCTGGTTGTAGCCGCCGGTCGTCGTGTTGTAGCCCGTCCGCGCCTGCGAGATGATGTTCTCGGTCGACGTGAGCTCGCGCTGCAGTTCCATGAAGTTGGTGTTCGCCTTGAGGTCGGGGTACGCCTCGGCGATCGCCATGAGCCGGCCGAGCGCGGACGAGAGCCCGCCCTCCGCCGCGATCTTGTCCTCGATCGGGCCCGCGGAAACCGCGCGTGCGCGCGCGGCGATCACGGCCTCGAGCGCATCGCGCTCGTGCTTCGCGTAGCCCTTCACCGTCTCGACCAGGTTCGGAATGAGATCGTGGCGGCGCTTGAGCTGGACGTCGATGTCCGCCCACGCGCCCTGCACGGCGACCTTCCCGCGCGCGAGCGTGTTGTAGATCGAGACGAGCCAGAAGCCCACGACGAGCGCGAGCAGCACGATCCCACCGCAACCGATCAGAAGGAACCAACCCATGTCCGACACTCCCTTTCGGAGCCTGCGCTCCCGATGCCGGCGAACCGGGCCTGCGTGGGGCGGCGGCGCCGCCCTGCCCCATCACCGATTCCTGCCGCGCGCCGCGCGTCGAGGTGAACACCCAAAGACGCAACCGGAGTCACCCGGATTCCGTCGGGCGCGGATTCTACCGCGCGCTTCCGCGCCGGGAACCTCCTGCGCGCGGCCCCCCGCGGCGGACACCTGCGGCCTGCCCGCCCTTCTTGAGATCGGCGCCGACGCCGCCCGGCTTCCTCGCGGCCTTCGCCTCCGCGGCGCCCGTTCGGGGCGATGCGGCGAGACCCCCGCCGCTGCGTCCGAGGGCGCGGATCGCCTCGAACTCGCCCTCCGCGAGCGGCGTGATCGAGAGGCGGTTCCCGCGACGCAGGATCAGCATGTCGGCGAGGGCCGGATGCGACCGAAGTTCGTCGAGCGCGACGACCCGCGCAAACCGCTCGACGAACGACACCTCGCACATCAGCCACGTCGGCTGCTCCCGGCGCGAGCCGGGATCGTGGTACTCGCTCTTCGGATCGAACTGGGTCGGATCGGCGACGCCCGTCCGCTCGATCCGCAGGACGCCCGCCGCGCCCGACGGGCTCGCGTTCGAGTGGTAGAAGATCCCGAGGTCGCCGGGCTGCATCTCGTCGCGCATGAAGTTGCGCACCTGGTAGTTGCGCACGCCGTCCCAGCCCGTGCGGCGATCCCGGGCGAGGTCGTCGATCGAGTAGACGTCGGGTTCGCACTTCAGGAGCCAGAATCGAGGCATCCTGAGAGCGTAGCCTCCCGCGGGCTTCCCCTACACTGCGACCATGCTGCTCCGATGCCTCGCAAGTGCGACGGTCCTCGCGGGTTCACACTGGACCGATGCCGCGATCGCGTCGCAGGACGCCGCGGGCGACCGCGCGGCTCCGGCGGTCGCGCCTCCGCCGCCCACCGCGCCGGAGCCGCCGACAGGCGCGGCGCCCGGTCCCCGACAGCCCACCGCCAGCGTGCCTCCGTCGACCTCGTCCGAGGCACCCGGCGACGCACGTGAACGCGCGCGGGGCGAGGCCGAACTCGCGCTCCGACGCACGATGGTGCCCGAGGCGATCGACCGCGCGCGTTTCGACGCGCTGCTCAGGTCGGTCGATCCCGCGCTCGCGACCAACGCCGATCTCATCGCGCAGTTCGAGGCCTACCGCGCGGTCCACGCGCGGCTTGCGGAGGATCCCGGACGACGCATCGCGCAGCTCCTCCCCGCGGCGTATCTGTTCGACGGCGCGCGCGGCGGATTCGAGCCGCGTCCGACGCCCGAACTCGTCGAGACGCTCGCGCTGCGCGAACGCGCGATGCGCACGGCCGCGGATGCGGAGAAGGCGCTCTTCCGCGCGATCACGCTCGCGACGCCGATGGAACGCCGGCATCTCCTCGCGTTCGAGCGGCTGGCCGAACTCGATGCCCGGCTCCCGCGCGGAGGGCTGCTCGATTCGACCTCGATCTCGATGCGCGACCTCGTCGCGCGCGCGCGACTCTCCGAGGCGTCGCAGGCGGGCATCGCCCCGATCCTCCTCGCGCACGCGGACGCGACCGTCGCGCTCCTCGTCGATCGCGCGCGGATCCTGCGCGAGGGAGACGCCGCGCGCGCCGCGATCGAGACCGAAGCCGGGCCACTCTGGCGCTACGGCGGATCCGAGCGCGTCGCCGAGACGGAAGAGCGCCTCGCGGCGGTCGACGATGCGGAGTTCGCGAGCGAACTCGCGCTGCGCGACGCGAACCTCGCGCTCGTCCGCCGCCTCCGGCTCGCGCTGCCGCGCTCGGAGGGCCGGCGCCTCGTCGAGGAGTGGCAGCGCGCGACGCATCCCGAGCTCTTCGACGACGAGCGCATCCTCTCGAAGCTCGTCGAGTCGGTCGTCGCGCTCCCGGAACTCGCACCGGAAACGGACGCATCGGTGCTCGACGCGCTCGACGCGACCTACATTCGGCTCGAACCTCTGAGCGAGTCCGCCGCCCGCGTCGCCGACCGGATCCTCCCGCGCCTCGTCGAGCGCTCGTCGGACGCCGCCATCGACGAGATCACCGCGCGGATCGAGCTTCTCGACATCCAGCACCGGCGCCGTGCGCTCGTCCGCGACGCGATCGCGCGCATCCGCGCCCTCGCGGGATCCGCGCAGCCGGACACGCTCGCACGCTTCGCCGACCTGTCCGCGACGGTCGCGGCGCTCGACCGCGCCGATCACTTCGAACGCACCGGACTCGTGGCGCTCGCCGCCGAAGTGGCCGCGCGCGACGACGAGCCGATGCCCGCGACCGCGGGCGGAGGAGATCACGCGGCACCGGCGAAGTCCGAAGGCGCGACCGCATCCCCGCGACCAGCGCCGGGCGCCCCGCCGACCGCGCCATCGGGAAGCGGGACGAACGGCGGATCGAGCCGCGGGCGCGGAAGCCGGGGCTCGCGCAATCCGATCAACGACTGAACGCCGATCTCCGCACGGCTACCCGCGGGCATGAGGAAGTTGAGCATGAGGACGATGAACGAGATGAAGTCGATGACGACGAGGAAGACGATGCAGACGACGATGCAAGTCACCGCCGCGCCTTCCAACGAGCGACGCGCCCGTGGCCTCTCCGCCGCCTTCACGCGCATCCTGCGCCGCGCCCGGGTCCTCTTGATCGGCAGTGCGATCGGCAGTGCGGCCGGTGGCGCGATCGCCGCGCTCGCGGCGAGCGGGGGCGCGGGCGTCCCGCTGCCGGGTGACATCGGCCTGGCAGCGTTCCAGTCGGCGCCGGCCTCAAGTCCCGCCTCAAGTCCCGCATCAAGTCCCGCATCGAACCCCGCGACGACCCCGCCTGCGGAGAAACCCGCCACGGCTCCAACGCCGTCCCCCGCCACGACCTCGCCGGGAGCTCCCGCAACAACACCGCCGGCCGCGACACAACCCGCATCGACACAACCCGCATCGACGCAACCCGCCTCGACTGCTCCCGCCACCACCCCACCCGCTCCCGGCAAGGATGGCGAGGCTTCCCCGACCGCTCCGAAGGCGAGCGCGCCCGCCGAGATCGGGCCGATCTTCCTCACGTTCGTCAGCAAGTCGGGCTCGATCAAGGTCGAACTCTTCACGAAGGAAGCGCCGCGCACGTGCGCCAACTTCCTCAACCTCGCGAAGCGCGGCTACTACGTCGGCAAGCCGTGGGACGACTTCTCCCCCGTGGTCCGCCAGCTCGGTACGGCCGTCGACCTCGCCGAACTCCCCTACAAGCTGCCGCGCGAGTTCTCGCCGAAGCACCTCTTCGACAAGGGCGGACTCCTCTGCCTCGCGAACACCACCGAGGACGAGCGCGCGCGCGGGCATCCCTGCCGCGTCTTCATCACGGTCAAGCCCCAGGAGCGCTGGAACCTGGTCTACCCGATCTTCGGGCGCATCGTCGAGGGACTCGACGTCGCGGAGAGCCTCATCCCCGGCGAACCCGTCGCCGAGGTGCGCATCGAGGGCGATGCCGACGCGCTGCTCGCGAAGTACGCGAAGCAGGTGGGCGAATGGAACGCGATCCTCGACAAGACGCCGATGCCGTGAATCCGCGACTTCCGCCGATCGCCGTCAGTTGAGGCCGGTGCCGCGCATGTCGGACGCAGGCGTGCGCGACGCGGCGTCGCCGAGCAGCGCGTGCAGGTGGCTCAGTTCGCTCAGCATGTGGCGCGCCCGGATGCGGCCGTTCGACTCGGCGAGCAGGCCGTAGCGGCATTCGTCGCCACGCGAGAGCATGTCGTTCAGCTGCTCGACGAGGACGTCGGTCGGCACGTTGCCCTTGCGGATCCACTGCCGAACCTGCTCGAGCCGAGGCATCCGCGCGAGCTCACCCGAGTTCACGAGCTGCTCGATCGAAGCCTCGAGGCCGGGCATGCGGCGGGAGCCTTCGCCGCGCAGCTGGAGCGGCCGCAGCCGCGCCAGCCGGTAGAGCCGGCGGCCGTCGGGTTCCGCGATCGACTCGATCTCCGCGCGCGCCATGCCGTGGATCAGGATCTGGTGGCGCCCGTCGGGCAGCGCACGGTGGTCGACCATCTTGACGACGCACACGGCGGGCCGGAGCGCGGGCTCGCCCACACGCGCGCCGCGCCAATGCCGCGACGCGTAGGTCGCCATCGCGAAGGGCGCCGCCGTCAGCAGGTTGCCGTCGGTGCGCGCCCGGAGGCAGTCCTCGACGAGCTGCCGGTATCGGGGCTCGAACGCCACGAGCCACTCCGCGGTGTGCGGAAACACCACGACCGACGGCAGCGGGAAGAGCGCCATCGGCCGCGAGAAGTCGATGCGGATCGGCGGGGGCATGGCGCGATCATACGCGCCGCCGCATCGCGGTCGTGCGATCGGAACGCGGAGAAGGACCTTCGACTCACGCCGCGAGCGTCGCGTTCGCCTCGTCGAGCGCGGCCGACAGCTGCGAGCGCACGTTCTCGAGCGAATCCGGACCGATCCCGAGCGCGTCGAGCGCCTCGCGCGGAATCCCGCGGTCGCAGAGATCCGTGCAGAAACCGCCGGACTCGGTCGCCAGACGATCGGCGATGAAGACGAGCCACGGGATCTGACGGCTCTCGGCGGGCGCGTGCATCGGGTCGTGGTGGTGCCCGCACGCGAGCGCGAGCGAACGCGGGAACTTCCACTGCTCGCAGAGCGCCTCGCCGAAGTGGCAGTGATCGGCGCCGAACACGCCGCGCTCGACGGCGCGGAAGTCGATCGCCGGGTGTCCGTCGCCATCGAACTGCATGTCGGCGAAGGCCTGCGCGAGCTTGGCGCGGTCGGTCTGGAGCTCGACCATGATGCCGATGTCGTGCATGAGTCCCGCGAGGAACGCCTCGTCGTGCGACGCCATCCGCGCCTCCTTCGCGAGGAGCCGCGCGGCGGTCGCGACGGCGATCGAGTGCGACCAGAGTTCCTTCGCGTCGAAGCGGTCCGACAGCGCACCGCCGCGGAAGAGCTTCGCGAGGCTCGCCGCGATCGCGATGTTCTTGACCGCGTTGAGACCGAGCAGCGCGATCGCGCGGTCGATCGAGCCGATCTGCCGCGGGAGTCCGTAGAACGCGCTGTTGACGACCTTCAGGACGCGCGCCGAGAGCGCCGGGTCGCGCCCGATCAGCGTGTTGAGATCGCGCGCGCTCGAGTTCGGATTCTCGACGAGTTCGATGATGCCGAGCGTCACCTCGGGAAGCGTCGCGATGTGGCTGATCTGCTTGACCGCGAGATGCGCGATCTCGCGCGAGGCATCGCTCGAAGTACCCGGCTTGACCGACTGCTCCATCGGAACTCCCCTCCTGCGCGGCGACGCGCGGCGGTTGGACCATCGGCGGTTTTCGCGCGACTGTTGACGGGCGTTTCCACGACGCGCGCGAACTGGGCGGAAACTTCGTCCGAGGCAGGCGACCGCCCACCGTCGAAACGGACCTGCCCGCACAGATGGAACGGCACGCGCCGCGATGCGGGAAATACCGCAGCCGCCGCGCCTCAGTACGTGCAGCGCTTGGCGAGGCCGTGCGCGGCGAGATCGCACGTCGCCAGGATCGTCGCGATCCGCCCGGACGCCCCGCCCGCGAGATAGGGATGCGCGCCCGACGGGCGCCACGAGCCGAGCGCGTCGAGCGCGGCCGCGAGCCCGTCGAGATCGCCGGACGCGACGTCGCGCACGTTGTCCGCGCGCTCGCGTCCGCCCTGCCGAGCGCCGATGTTGATCGCGCGCACGCCGAGCGCGGCGCACTCGATGAGGCCGGCGCTCGAGTTCCCGACGATCGCGCGCACCGATGGATGCCGAAGCAGGCCGATGAAGCTCTCGCGCGCGACGTGCGAAGCTGCCCGCACGCGTTCACGGCGGCGTTCGGCGACGATCTCGATCGCGCGCGCGATGCCGTCGCGCCCGGGATCGGTGTTCGGCGCGAGCGCGAGCACGCGTCCGCGCGCGGCGAGCGCCTCGAGAGCCGCGTAGGCCTCGCGCTCCTCCTCGGCATCGCTTCGCCCGACCGGGTGCATCAGGAAGATGAAGTCCGGCTCACCCGCCTGCGCATGCTGGTGCGACGTCGCGGGCGCGAACGCCTCGAGCCCGTCGACCGCGGGCGATCCGACGAGATGGATCCGCGCGGCCTCCTCGCCGAGGCGCTCGATGCGCGTGGCGCTCGCGGCGCTCGCGGGAAAGTGGATGTGCGCGAGCTTCGTGATCGCGTGGCGCATCGCCTCGTCGGCGACGCCTTCCGCGCGGTCGCCGCCGTGGATGTGCGCGACGCGGATTCCGCCGATCGATGCGGCGCTCGCGGCGGCGAACGCCTCGATCCGGTCGCCGAGCACGACGACGACGTCCGGCGCGAGCGTCCGGAAGAGTTCGGTCAGCGCGCCGACGCCGCGCCCGAGCGCGGCCGCGTCGGCGAGCCGCCCCGTCTCGCCCTCGCGCTGCATCTCGAAGCGGTGGACGCGGTGGCCGCTCGACTCGACGTACTGGATCGTGGACAGGCCGAACTCCTCCCGCACGGGAAGGAGATGCGCGCCACCCGCGCAGACCTCGAGCGCGAGATCCCGCCGCGCGACGATCGCCTCGCAGACGGGCGCGAGCAGGCCCCACTCCGCGCGCGTACCCGTGACCACCGCGATCCGACGCGGCATCGCTCCGCTCACAGCCCGCTCTCCGCGGCGACGGGCCACGCGACGTCCGCCTCGACGAGCACCCGGTCAACCTCGACCGCGCGCGCGATCCGTCGACCGACGACGTCGTCGAAGCGGCTCGCGCAGATGCCCGTCCCCGGCCGCTTGATGCAGAGGTCCTCCGGGGTCACCACGTGGCCGACCGGAAGGTCGCGCACCGCGACGAGCGACTGCCTGCTCACCGCGCGCACGTCGCGCTCGACCGGCTGCAGTTCCTTGGTGAAGCCGCCGATCATGCGCGCGGCTCTCCGCGCGAGGGCCACGTAGCCCGCGAACTGCGCGGGATCGAGGCTCGCGGCGTGATCCGGTCCGGTCGCGGCGCGGTCGTAGGTGAGGTGCTTCTCGAGGATCGCGCCGCCTGCGGCGACGGCGAGCGCGCCCGCATCGAGCGAGGCCGTGTGGTCGCTGTAGCCGACGATGCGGCCCGTGATCGCGCGGATCTCGTGCATGGCGCCGATCGCGGCGAGGTCGTCGCGCGCGGGATAGCTCGACGTGCACTGGAGGAATGCGAGCTGCCGCACGTCCGCGAGCCACTCGGCCGCGCGCGCGACCTCGTCGCGCGTCGCGGCGCCGGTCGAGACGATCAGCGGCTTCCCGAGCGACGCCGCCATCCGCAGGAGCGGCAGGTTCGCGAGATCGGGCGACGCGGTCTTGAACGCGTGCCACTCCTGCGCGCGCGCCGCCTCGAAGAGGGGAAGCGAGAAGACGGTGACGATCGGCACCACGCCGACCTTCACGCATTCCTCGGCGAGGCGCCCGAGGTCGTCCGCCGGCAGCGCGAGCGCCGAAAGCATCTCGCGCGGATCGCGCGCGCCGCGCTCGCGCTGGTACGTGGCGAGCACCGCGTCCGCCGACATCAGCATCGCGGCGTCGAACATCTGGAACTTCGCCGCGTCCGCGCCGGCGTCGCGCGCGGCGTGCACGAGCTCGCGCGCGCGCTCGAACGAGCCGTCGTGGTTGACGCCGATCTCGGCGATCACGAAGGGCGTGCGGCCGGGGCCGATCTCTCGACCCCCGAGGAAGAAGGGCTCACCCGTCCGCTGCGCGTCGTTCCAGCACGGATTCATGCGTGCACCTCCCGTCGGTGTTCGGTCGTCGGCCGCGCGGGATCGCGCTCGCGCTCGCGGAGGATCGCCTCCGCGACGGCGAGATCGAGCGCCGAATCGACGTCGACCACGTCTCCCTCGCGCGTCTCGATGCCGCGCCGGTCGCGGCCGAAGAAGGCGTGCGGTTCGCCCTCGCGCACGTCGAAGAGGCTCGCGCGGCGCACGGCGATCACGCCGCCATCGGGCATGAAGAGTGGCGGCAGCTCCTGGCGCCGGTAGATGCGGTTCTCGACGAACTGCGTCACGCGGCCCTCGCCATCGAGCCGCGACATCCAGTAGGGATGCGTCTTGCCGACGCGGTAGTAGCTCTGCACGCTGTCGGCGCCGCTCTCCTCGAGAAGCGCGACCGCGCGGTCCGCGAGGTCGGCCGGCCGCACCGGGACGTTCGCGTAGAGGATCACCACGATCTCGGCGCGCGAACCGCTCGCGAGGACGGCGTGCCGCACCGCGGAATCCACGGTCGCCGTGTCGTTCGAGACGTCCTCGCCGCGCAGGAACACCTCGACGCCCTCGCCGCGCGCGATGGCGGCGATCTCCTCGCCGTCGGTCGACACGATCGTCCGGTCGACGAGCCGCGAGGCCCGTGCGAACCGCACGCTGCGCGCGGCCATGGGCACGCCCACGACGGGAAGCGCGTTCTTCCGAGGGAGCCCCCTGCTTCCGGCGCGGCCGATGACGACCGCGAGCACGCGCTCGCCGCCGTGCGCGCGGCCGCTCGATCCGTTCGCGTCGCGTCCGTCGTTCATGGCGTGCGGATCCTCAGGTCGGGGTGCGATTCGCCGCCGTCGCGGCGGATCTGCTTGCGGCGCATGACGAGATCGCGCCAGAGCGCGAGGAGCGGCGTCCGGTCGACGTGCCCGAAGATGCGCTCGCCGCGGAGGTCGAGTTCCGAAAGGGGGACCGTTCCGTCGGACAGGACGAGCATGCGCCGCAGCATCTCGCGCCAGGTGGCGGCGGATGGCGCGCGCGCGCTCGCGAGCGCCGGCCGCGCGTCGCCCGGGATCGTCGGATCGCCCTCGTCGCGCGGCGGCGCGCCCTCGATCACCGAGGTGCCGAGCAGGTGCTGCCAGCGGTCGAAGAAGCCGTCGATGTCCTCGATGCTCTCGTGCCGCCGCTGGAGCCTCGGCACGATCCACGGCACCGCGAACGCGGCGGCGCCGCTTCCGGCGAGCGCGATGCGACGCGAGAAGACGCGCTCGATGTTCTCGAGCGCGTCGCGGAAGCGGTCGATGCCGTGCATGCGCCGGTAGGTCTCCGCGCGGTCGGCGTCGAGCTCGACGCTGACGACGTCCGCGCCCGCCTCGACGACCGCGTCGATCGCCGACTGCGGCGCGAGGAGTTCGGTGCGGATGTGGACGCCGCGCACGCCGCCCGCCTTCGCCATGCGCACGAAGCGCGCGACGTCGGGATGGAACAGCGGATCGCCCGCGCCCGCGAAGGTCATCACGCAGTCGCGGCTCTCCGCGACCTGCTCGACGAGCCGCGCGAACCGCCTCTCCGTCATCACCGCGCGCTGCACGCTGCCGAAGCGGTGCGGGCTCGACGCGCCCGAACTCTGCCGCCCCGTGTTGAGCTCCACCATCAGGTGCTGCGGCGTGAAGTAGGGAACCGTGTCGAAGAGCTGGTGCTCGAGCAGCGAGATCGCGCTGCGCGCGTCGATGTCGGCGACGTTGCCGCGTCCGCCGTCGAGCCCCGGCTCGATCGCGCGCCGCATGCGGATCATGTTGCGCGGCGTGTCGAAGACGCCGCGCACGAACGAACGGCGCACCGCGTGGTCGATCTGCACGCACACGTCCTTCGAGATCGGATCCTGCTGCGGCCGCGACGGCTCGTAGGCGAGCAGCCAGCCGATCGACGCGTGGCGGCCGCCGCGCGCGAGTTCCTGCATCAGCGAGCGCTCGACGAGCACGCCGCACAGTCCCGGCGGCGACTGGTTGAAGACGATGCGGAGGAGCTCGGGGCGCGTGCGGTGCCGCCGCACGAGTCCGTCGCATCCCTCGTCGCCGACGACCGTGATGAGCGGCCAGTCGGGCGCGACCGCGATCGCTGCCGTGATGCCGAAGCGCTCCATCGCCTCGAGCATCGCCTTCGGCGCGAGCACCTCGTCGTAGACGGTCATGCCCGCGATGCCGCCGCGCCACGAACTGTCGCTCCAGAGCCGGGCGCTCGCGATCGCCGCGCGTTCCGCGCCGAAGGGCGAACCCGCGGTGCGATGGATCTCGATCGGAAGCCCGATGCGCCGGCGGTCGATCAGCGCGTCGACGTCGTAGCCCTCGGGAACGAGGAGCACGATCGCCGCGGCCTCGCGCGAGCGGCCGAGCCGCTCGAGCGTCCACTGGATCGCCGGTCGACCTGCGAGCGTCTCCGCGAGGCTGCGCGGCGTGCCGAGCCCGCCGATCCACGGGTCGACGGGCACGAGGAACGCGGCACGCACCTCGACCGACGCGCCGTTCTCGCCGAGCGCGCGCCCGAGGGCGCCGTCGGCGCGCGCCGACACGGCGGCCTCGTCGTCGTCGAACGCGGGGAGGCGCGACGGATCCGCCGCGTCGAGCCGCTCGATCGCGCCGCCGAGGACGCCGAGATACTCCTCCGAAGCCTCCTCGATCCAGCGCACGTTCGAGATGTCGCGCGTGAACTGGAGCTTCTGCCGGCCGGCCTCGTCGAGGCCGCGAGTCTGCTCGATCCTCCGATCGGCCTTCGCGCGGCGGAGGACGCCCACCTGGCTGAACTCATCGAGGAGCCGCAGCGTGTCGAGCCGGTCGCCCACCTTCGCGCGCTCGGTCTCGACGGTCTTCCAGAGCCGGTCCTCGCGAGCGCCGAGCGGCGCCTCGCCCGTCAGTTGCGACAGCGCGTCTCCCGTGCGGTGCGCGGCGGTGCGGATGGTCCGCACGTCCTCGGCGACCTCGCGCAGGCGCGCGGCGGCGAGGCGCAGGCGACCCTCGTCGAGCGTGCGTGGCGGAAGCGGGATCTCGCCGAGCGGCTCGCGCGCGAACTCCGCGAGCGTCTCCGCCAGCGCGCGCACCTCGGTGCCCGACTTGCGCACGCCGCCTTCGGTGGCGTCGATCGTCCGCAGGCCGCGCCGCTCGTCCTGCAGGAAGAAGTACTCGAAGCGCTGGAGATACGTCTCCATCTGCGCGTCGGTGTAGATCGACCGGCCGTGCACGTCGGTGCGCTTCACGAGGTGCGAGCGGTGCCGCGCGATGCGCGTCCACTCGAGGTTCTCCATCGTGTTGAACGGGTTGAGTTCGGGCGCCCAGACCTCGTCGATCGCGGTGCCTCGCGCGTAGTAGACGCCGTCGGTGAATCCGAGGTCCTGCCCGATCAGCGCGACCGGATCGCAGCCGAGGAACCGCGCGATCTGGTAGCAGAGGTGCGCCACGGTTGCGCCGGGCGGGAGCCGGCCCATGTCGCGCGCGAGCGGGCCGAGCAGCGCGTCGAGGTGCGGCGCGGCGATCGCGCGCACCGGGCCGGGGTAGCTTGCGGCGATGACCGGATTCGCCTGCGGATCGAGGACGAGCGTCGTGCGCGCCACGTCCTTCTCGCGCAGGCCCTCGTAGAAGCGCTTCGAGATCCGGTGCCAGTCGAGCGCGGCCACGAAGTGCGGACGGATGCCCTCGGCGAGCAGCGGCTTGAGCACCGTCTGCGTCGCGACGATCACCGCGCGCTCCTGCACCGCAGGATCCTTCAGGAGATGGAGGTTGCGGCGCAGGCTCGGGCCCGCGCTCACCACGATGCCGAGGCGTCCGCGGGCGAAGCCCTCGAGCGGCGCGAGTCCCTCGCCGCCCACGTACTGCCGCGCGTTCGCGAGGATCGCGCGGATCGTCTGCGCGCTGCGGGCGAGGCCGGTCGCGGCCGTCACGCGCGCGGCGCGAACGGTCTCCGTGATCGCGCGGGCGAACTCCTTCGCACGAGGCGCGACGCGCGTCCGGCTCGCCGGATGCTCGACGAGCTGCAGTCCCTGGATCAGCACGCCCTCCGCGCCCGCGAAGCGCTCGGCGTAGCGGCCGAGTTCCTCCGAGCCCTCGAAGAGGAGGATGTTGGCGCCTTCGAACTCGGCCGACCAGTCGATCGACGAGAGCGTCGCGCGCAGGAGCGGGAGATCGGGCTCGAGCACGACCACGAGCCCGGTGCGGCCGAGGCGACGGCAGAGTTCCGCCACGTGGTAGCCGAGCCCGAATCCGAGGACGACGACGACCGCGCGTTCGCGGAGATCGATCGCCTCGACGAAGGTCTGCGCCTCCGCGCGCGGTTGGTGGCGCGAGGCAAGGGCCTTCCCGTCATGCTGCGCGACGCGCGAGCCGTCCGCCGCGGTCGACCACTCGAGCGCGGCGGGAGCCGACTCGCGGATCGCGCGGGCGACGTCGAGATTGCGGGCGCCGAGCGCGGCGAGGTTCCGCTCGAGCAGCGTCGCGGCCGCGTCGGACGGCGGCGCGGACGCATCGGACGGCGGCGCGGACGCTTCGGTCGCGGCGTTCGCGGACGCGCTTGCGGTCGCGTGCGCGGCTTGGGTTCTGGTGGGGGTCGGAGCCATCGTCCATGAAGGCGTTCGCGACCACAGGACCGATCCATCGGCCGAACTGGACGCGGCTCCGCCGCATCGGCCGACATCGGCCGCAGCGGTGAGAAGCATGCAGAAAATGCCCGGCGCACCGCCCTCCATTCACCCCGCGGGTCCGTGGCGGGAGAGAATGGCGTCGAACGCGCATCCCGCCGCGCGGATGGGGCACGCACCCCCCGGATCCCGACATGACCGAGTGGATTCTCGAGCACCCCTTCTACCCCACGATGCTCCTCGCCGCCGTCGGTGCGATCCTCCTCTGGCGTGCCGCCGCGGAAGGAAGCCGCCGCCTCCTCGCGCTCGGCATCGGAGCCTTCGTCGCGGCGACCGCCGTTCTCGCCGCGGGCTCCTCCGTCACCACGCCCGGCGAGCATGCGGCGCGCACCACGCGCGCCCTCGTCGCGTGCGCGGAATCGGCGAACGTCGACGGCGCGATGGCGCTCTTCACCGCGGATGCGGTCCTCAACTACGGCACGCGCGAGGCTCCGAGCGTCTCGGTGCGCGACATCCGCGCCGCGCTCGAAAGCCTGCGCGGCCGGAACCGCATCGAGTCGAACCGCATCACGCAACTCGACTTCGCGACGCTCGATGCCTCGACCGGCGAGGTCGAGCTCTCCTGTTCGACCTCGGTGCCGCGAGCGGACGGTGCGATCCCGACGCGCTGGATCCTGCGCATCCGCCGCGATGGCGACGACTGGCGCATCGACCGACTCACGTTCCGGGCGCTCTTTGGCCGTCCGCCGATGCCGGGCGTGTGGCGCTGACGATCGGCGGCGACGACGACTTCAACGCGGACGCGCCAACGCGGTCTCAGCGGCTCTCGTCGCCGGCGGCGGCGTCGTCCGCCCCGACCACGCTCTCGAGCGGAGGCAGCAGCGGCGGAATGACGATGCGGCGAAGCGTGCGGGCGTCGCCGTCCGCGTCGTGGACGCCCGCGCGGATGTCGCGGCCCGAGAGCCGCCGGACGCCGTCGGGGAACGGGAAGACGCGCACGGCCGTCGATCCCGGCGCGAGCGCGCTGATCGGCTTCTTGTTCTGCGTGTAGCCGTCCGCGACCGCGTAGGCCTCGACGTCGATCGGTCGATCGGAGACGTTCGTCACGCGCAGGGTCAGGATCAGGTCGACCGCGCCCGACTCGATGGAGCGCGCGAGCCGCCACGAATGATCGACCGACACCTCGCGGAACCCGACCTCGAGCGGCGCCTCGACCGTCGCGACGAACGGATCGGTCGCGGTTCCCTCGATCGTGGCGCGCACGGTGGTCACGCCCGAGACGAACCGGCGCGGCACGCTGAAGACGAACGGCAGGCGCGCCTCGCCGCCGGCCGGAGCCGTGAAGCGGTGCACCTTCGGCGCGAGTCCGAGTTCATCGGGCGCGAGGATCGTGAGCGTGCCGCTCATCGCCGTCGGCCACGGGTTGGAGACGACGAGCGAGCCTTCCTGCGAGGCGCGGCGCGCCGTGGCGAAGCCGGGATCGACGCGGAACCCCGCGCGCAGTTCGAGCATCTCCCGTTCCGCGCCCTCGACGAAGACGATCTCGCGTCCGAGCGGAATGCGGTGTCCGCCGCGCGTCGGCTCGACCTTCGACATGCGTCCCCAGAGGTCGGTGATGTCGACGGCGGACGCACCGAGATCGAGCGTCACCGAGTCGAGCGCGTCGCCTTCGTCGCCGGCGCCGTCGCGCCAGAGGACGAGCACCGTGCCGCGCGGACCGTCGCCAAGGATCGCGCGCACGCCCGCGCCTGCCGGAATCTCGCGCACGAAGCGCCGGCCGCAGAGCCGCGTCGAGATCTGCCGCCACGCGGCGAGTTCGAGCGGCGGACCCGGGATCGGAGGAAGCGCGTCCGAACGGACGTCGACCGAGACGCTGTCGAAACCCGCGCGCCACGCGTCGATCGCGCGAAGGCCGATGTCGATCGCGCGCTCGCGGTCGTCGACCGCGCCCGGTGGCAGCGGCACGATGCGCACCATCCCGCGCGCGCCTCGGGGAAAGCCCTCGTAGACCTCGCCGCCGCTCTCGCGCCAGCTCGCGTCGGCGACCACCTCGACCGTGTGCCGTCCGGCTTCGATCGTCGTGGCAAGTTCGGCCGACAGCGATTCGCCGGGC
>JBIIYI010000267.1:0-4681 GCA_044346895.1 Phycisphaerales bacterium | reverse complement strand
CGTCCTCTTCGACTACGAGTACACGCGCCTCATGGAGGAGCGGCTCGACAGCGTCGAGGCCGACGAGGAGGACTGGCGCTCGATCCTCCGCGAGATCAAGGGCATGCTCGAGGGCTCGACGCTCGACGAGTCCTTCGCCCGCATGCGCGAGGTGCCGCTCTGGCGCTGGTCGCGCTACGCCTGCCCGAAGTGCGGCAAGCGCACGAAGGAACGCGTGGGCGGAGGCCGCTGGTTCCTCTCCTGCTCGGGCTACCCCGACTGCGACTTCGCATCGCGGCTCAACGAGCAGGGCGAGCCGGTGTCGGACGTCGCGCTCGACCTCGTCTGCCCGGTCGACGGCTCGGCGATGGTCCTCCGGAGCGGCAAGTTCGGGAAGTACATCTCGAGCGTCAACTACCCGGCGGTGAAGTTCGTCGTGCGGCTCGACAAGAAGGACAAGATCGTCCTGCCGTCGCCGCCGCCGCTCCAGGATCCGGAGATCGTCTGCACGAAGTGCGGCCGCCCGTGCAACGTGCGCGACGGCAAGCGCGGCCCGTGGCTCGGGTGCAGCGGATTCCCGAAGTGCCGGGGCCGCGCCGACTGGAAGGCGCTCGGCGAGGCGAAGCAGAAGGAACTGCTCGCCGCGCTGGCCAAGCACTCGAAGGAGAACGCGCCCGGCGAACTCCGTCGCCGCGACGGACGGCTCATCGAGGCGGGCACGCCGGTCACCGATCTCATCCTGCCCGAGAGCGTGGTGACGCTTCCGGTCCATGCCGATGCGTCGAGCCCGCCGCCCGCAGGCGACGCCACCGGGTACCTCGCGCCCTACCGCGCGGCCGAACTGATCGCGGCGCCGTTCCTCCGCGATCTGCGCGCGCGAGGCTCCCGCAAGGGCGCCTGACGCCTCGGCGGGCGGTCCAGACGGTCGCGCGTGGTACGCTCCGCTCCATGAGCGAGCGTTCGACGGCGTCCGAGTTCGATCGGGAGGTTGCGCAGGATCTCAAGTCCCGCGGCGATGGAGACCCCGGCGCGGGTCTTGCGCGCACGGTGGGCACGTTCACGACGGCGCTCGTGGCCCGGCAGCGCGTCATCGACGAGGTGACCGCCGACATCCGCTCGAAGCGCGAGAAGGCGCGGATCGCCCACGAGCGCACGCTGGCGGAGGTGCGGCAGTCGCGGACGGATCGCCTGGATCGTGCGCGGGCCGAGGCGGACGCGAGGGATTCGGCCGCCGTCGCGCAGCGCGATGAAGCCCTGCTCGAGTTCGAGACGCAACGCCGCACCAAGGTCGAGGAACTGCGGACGACCCACGAGGCCGAACTGCTGCGTCTGCAGCGGGCGCTCGAGGAATCCGTGCTGATGGCCGAGGCCATGCGGGAGGCCGGCGAGGAGGCCGATCGCGTCCGGAGCCGCGAACTCGCCGAACGGCTTCGGCGCGCGATGCTCGAGGCGTCCGAACTCGACCAGCGCGCGCGCGCCTACCTCCGCAGCTGCCGGCTTCCGGTACCCGCGTCGAGCGGCTCGCCGAGTCCGGAGACCGACGCGCCCGCCGAGAAGGAACTCGCGTCGCTCCTCGAGCGCGCGGCCGAGCACCTCGAGACGCTCCTCGCGACGCGCGCGGCGCGCCTCCTGAGCGGTCCGTCGCCCTTCCTCCTCTCCGGCGCGCTCGTGATCGGCGCTGGCGTGATCGGTGGCGCGAGCACGCTCTTCGACGAGGCGCGCTGGCTGAAGTTCGCGGGTCTGAGCGCGGGCGGCGCGCTCGTCCTCGTCATCGTCCTGCTCCTCGTCCTGCGCAGCGTCGCGATGGGCGCGATGAAGCGCGTGTGGGAGCCGTTCTCCGCCGACCTCGCGGCGATCGAGCGCGCGAAGCAGCGCGCCGAGCGGGAGGATGCGGCCGCGCGCGAGGCGGGCCAGGCGAGGCTGCGCGAGACGGAGGCCCGGGAGGAGCGCGAGGCGCATGCGAAGTACGACGCGCCGATCGCGGAGGTGCCGAAGGCGCACCGCCGACGCCGCGATCGTGCCGAGGCGTCCGCCGCCGCCGCGACGGCGGAGTCGACCGCGCGCTGCGACGCCGCGCTCGCCGCCTCGCGCGAGGAACTCGCGCGCAGCCTCGCGCGGATCGAGGCCGAGGCCGAGGAGGCCGAGCGCGCCGAATTCGCGCGGGCCGAAGCCCAGCGGAACGCCCTCGTCGAGGAGGAGGAGGCGCGTCTCCGTGGCGCGCGCGACCAGTGGATCCGCACCGCGACCGACTGCCGCGACGCGCTGACGGCGGTCGAGCGCGAGGATCGCGCGCTCAGCACGCCGTGGAGTTCCTTCGACTTCGAGCGGGGCGGCATCGCACGATCGCGCGCGCCGCTCTTCCGCTTCGGCTCGTTCGAACTCGCTCCGCGCGGCCTCCCGGGCGGGCTCCCGAGCGACCCCGCGTTCGCGGTCGAGATGCCAGAGAAGTTCGTCCTTCCCGCGGCGCTCGCCTTCCCGCGCACCGGAAACCTCGTGATCGAGACGACGCCTGAGAACCGCGACGCGGCCGTCGCCGCGGTCAAGTCGCTCGTCGCGCGCATCCTCACCACGATTCCCCCCTCGAAGGTGCGCTTCACCTTCGTCGACCCCGTGGGCCTCGGCGAGAACTTCGCGGCATTCATGCACCTCGGCGACGAGTTCGAGCAGCTCGTCGGCGAGAGGATCTGGACCGACCCCCGCGCGATCGAGCAGCGGCTCGCCGACATCGCCGAGCACATGGAGACGGTGATCCAGAAGTACCTCCGCAACGAGTTCGAGGACATCGACGCCTACAACGACGCGGCGGGCGAGATCGCCGAGCCCTACCGCTTCCTCGTCGTCGCGGACTTCCCCGCGAACTTCAGCGATCAGGCCGCCGCTCGGCTCCACTCGATCCTGCGCGCGGGCCAGCGCTGCGGCGTCCACGTCGTGATCCTGCGCGACGCGAAGGCGCCGATCCCGGACGGGCTCGCCGCCGACGAGATCGCCGCCACGTCGATCGTCGTGCGCTCCGACCCGAAGGACCGCACGCGGTTCTCGATCGCGGGCGGCATGCACGCGACCGAACTCGCGGCCCTTCCGCTGCGCCTCGACACCGCCCCCGCCGACGCCTCGCTCATCCCGATGCTCTCCCGCATCGGTCGGCATGCGAAGACCGCGGCGCGCGTCGAGGTTCCGTTCGACGCGATCGCGCCGAAGCCCGACGTCTTCTGGTCGCTCTCGAGCGCGCGCAACCTTCGCGTCCCGGTCGGGCGCGCGGGCGCGACGCGTCTCCAGCAGTTCCTGCTCGGCGAGGGCACCAGCCAGCACGCGCTGATCGCCGGCAAGACGGGCTCGGGCAAGTCGACGCTGCTCCATGCGATCATCACCGGCCTCGCGACGTGGTACTCGCCCGACGAGGTCGAGCTCTGGCTCGTCGACTTCAAGAAGGGCGTCGAGTTCAAGACCTACGCGGAGAACGAGCTCCCGCACGCGCGCGCGGTCGCGATCGAGTCGGACCGCGAGTTCGGGCTGTCCGTCCTCGAGGGCCTCGACACCGAACTCTCGCGCCGCGGCGAACTCTTCCGCGAGGCGGGCGTGCAGGACATCGCGAGCTTCCGCGGCGTCCGCCCCGACGCGCGCATGCCGCGCATCCTCCTCGTGATCGACGAGTTCCAGGAGTTCTTCCTCGACGACGACCGCGTCTCGCAGGGCGCGTCGATGCTGCTCGACCGACTCGTGCGCCAGGGCCGCGCGTTCGGCATGCACGCGCTGCTCGGCTCGCAGACGCTCGGCGGCGCGTATTCGCTCGCGCGCAGCACGATGGGCCAGATGGGCGTGCGCATCGCGCTCCAGTGCACCGAGGCCGACTCGCAGCTGATCCTGTCGGACGACAACCTCGCCGCGCGCCTCCTCTCGCGTCCGGGCGAGGCGATCTACAACGACGCCGGCGGCCGCGTCGAGGGCAACTCGCCGTTCCAGGTGGCGTTCCTCCCGGACGAGAAGCGCGACATCTGGCTCGGCGAGGCGCAGCGCCGCGCGAAGGGCCGCTTCGACGCGCTCCCGCGCATCGTCTTCGAAGGCGACGCGCGGGCGGCGATGTCGCTCCATCCGGGCGTGCGCGGCGCCGCCAAGCCCGACCCGCGCGGGAACGTGCGCATCTGGACGGGCGAGGCGGTCGCGATCAAGGATCCGACCTGCGCGCGGCTCGCGCGCGCCGCCGGCGCGAACGTCGCCGCGATCAGCCCGCGCGACGACCAGGCCGTGGCGACCGCGGCGGCGTTCCTCCTCTCGATCAAGGCGGAGGCTCCCGACGCCGTCATCGACCTCCTCGACGGAACGCCCGCCGACGCCCCGGAGCACGGCGTCCTCGAGCGCTTCGCGCGCGACCGCGGCGTCGCCGTGAACGTGGTCGGCTACCGCGACGTCGAGGCGAAGCTCGCCGAGATCGCGGAGGACGTGACCTCGCGCGCCGACAACCCGGGACGGCCCCGCCGATTCCTCGTCATCCACCAGCTGCAGCGCTACCGCGCGCTCCGCCGCAACGAGGACGACTTCTCCTTCGGCGCGAGCGAGGGACCGCCGTCGCCGGACAAGCTGCTCGGCGGCATCGTGCGCGAGGGCCCGATCGCGGGCGTGCACGTCCTCGTCGTCAGCGACACGCTCTCGAACCTGCAGCGCTCGTTCGACCGGAACGCGCTGCGCGAGTTCGACTGGAAGGTGC
>JBIIYI010000266.1:0-4698 GCA_044346895.1 Phycisphaerales bacterium | reverse complement strand
CATCGAGCGGCCGCGTGATGGAGGTGCGCGTCGGCGACGGCGCGCTCGAGGTGCGCGAACTGCATCGCTTCGCGAACGCTCCGGTCGAGGCGCGGCGCGCGGGCGGCGTGACGCTCTGCTGGCCGTTCGAGCGAATCCTCGAGTCGATCCTCGAAGGGCTGCGGCGCGCGGGCGAGGGCGGGCCGGTCGACTCGATCGGCATCGATTCGTGGGCCGTCGACTACGCGCTCGTCGACGACGAGGGCGAACTCGTGCGGCCGATCGCCGCCTACCGCGATCCGCGCACGCAGGGGCCGTTCGCGCGACTGCGCCGCGAGCTCGGCGACGAGCGCATCTACCGCGCGACCGGCATCGCCTTCCAGCCGTTCAACACGCTCTACCAGCTCGCCGCCGACGCGGAGGACCCGATGCGTCCCCTCGAGCGCGCGCAGCGGATGCTGATGCTCCCCGACTTCGTCGCGATGCGGCTGTGCGGTTCGACCGCGTGCGAGCGGACGAACGCGAGCTCGACGCAGCTCCTCGACGCGGCGACGCGCGGCTGGAACCACGAGCTCGCGCGCGCGGCCGGGGTTCCGCCGCGCATCCTGCCCGAACTCGTCGACGCGGGCGCGCGCGAACCGCTCGGCACGCTCCTCCCGGACATCGCGGACGAGGCGGGCCTCCCGGCGGATGTGCCGGTCCTCGCGGTCGGCACGCACGACACGGCTTCGGCGGTGCTCGCCGCGCCGATCGATCCGCGCGGCGACGTCTACATATCGAGCGGGACGTGGTCGCTCGTCGGCGTGGAGCTCGCGAAGCCGGTGCTCGGGGAGGCCGCGCGCATGGCGAACCTCACGAACGAACTCGGCGTCTTCGGAACGACGCGATTCCTGCGCAACGTCGCGGGAATGTGGCTCGTCCAGCAGCTCGGCTCCGCGTTCGAGGCGGCGGGTCGCCGGCGCTCGTGGGCCGAACTCGCGTCCCTCGCCGCTGGGGCCGAGCCGCTCCGCAGCCTGATCGATCCGGATCATCCGTCGCTCTTCGCGCCCGGCGACATGCCGGCGCACATCGTGGCGCTCTGCCGCGATCGCGGCGAGCCCGTGCCCGAGACCGATGCGCAGCTCCTCCGATGCGCGTTCGATTCGGTCGCGGTCGCCACCGCGCGTGCGGTACGGATGGTCGCGGAGTCCGCGTCCTTCGCGCCGAAGCGCGTCGTCATCGTCGGTGGCGGCGCGTCGAACGCGCTGCTCGACCAGCTCGTCGCCGACGCGACGGGCCTACCGGTCGAGACCGGGCCGACGGAGGCGACCGCGATCGGGAATGCGCTCGCGCAGCACGCGGCCTTCGAGGAGATCGCGGATGCCCGCACGCTGCGCGACATGGTGCGCGAGGCGGGGAGTACGGAGCGTTTCGAGCCGGATTTCGCGCGGACGGCGCGCATGCGCGACGCCGCCTCGCGCCTCGCACGGTAGCCTTCCCGCTTCGCCTTTCGCACCATCCCGACGACTCCCATGACCTCGACAGCACTTCCGCAGAACCCTTCGTTCGTCACGCGCACCTGGAACGACGCCGACGCGGCGAAGCTCGATCCGGTCGGGCTCCTGGTGTATCGCTCGAATCGCCTCGGCGACGATCAGCGCGTCACGAACACCGGCGGCGGCAACACGTCGAGCAAGGTGGTCGAGAAGGATCCGCTGACTGGGAAGGCCGAGCGCGTGCTGTGGGTGAAGGGTTCGGGCGGCGATCTCCGCACGGCGGGCCGCGAGTTCTTCTCGTCGCTCTCGCTCGAGAAGCTCGAGGAACTCAAGTCGGTGTACGCAGCGCGCACGCCGCGCGGGATCAAGACGCAGGCCGAGGACGACATGGTCGACCTCTACCGGCACTGCACGTGGAACCTCAATCCGCGCGCGACGTCGATCGACACGCCGCTGCACGCGTTCGTGCCGCGCGCGCACGTCGACCACACGCATCCGAACGCGCTGATCGCGATCGCCGCCTGCACGCGCGGCGAGGATGTCATGCGCGAGGTGTTCGGCACGCAGCTGCGCTGGCTGCCGTGGATGCGGCCTGGGTTCGAACTCGGCCTCGCGCTCGAGAAACTCTGCAAGGATCACCCCGACGCAATCGGCGCGATCATGGGCCAGCACGGGCTCATCAACTGGGCCGATGATCCGCGCGAGTGCTACGACCTCACGCTCTCGCTCATCTCGCGCGCGTCGGAGTATCTCGCTGCGCACGATCGCGGCGCGAAGACCTTCGGCGGGCAGAGGATCGCGCCCGTCGGCGACGATGCGCGTCGCGCGCTGCTCGTGAAATTCCTGCCGTTTCTCCGCGGCAAGGTCTCGTCGCGCCGCCGCATGATCGGGACGGTGCAGCACGACGATGCGATGCTGCGCTTCGTCTCGAGCCACGACGCCGCACGACTTGCCGAACTCGGCACGTCGTGCCCGGACCACTTCCTCCGCACGAAGATCAAGCCGCTCCTCGTCGACTTCGATCCGAACACGGGTTCGTTCGCCGAACTCTGCGAGAAGACGGAGGCGGGACTTGCGCAGTACGTGAAGGATTACGCGGCCTACTACGACGCGTGCAGGCATGCGGACAGCCCCGCGATGCGCGCGCCCGAGCCGACGGTGATCCTCGTGCCCGGCGTCGGCATGATCGCGTGGGGTTCGTCGAAGTCCGAATCGCGCACGACGGCGGAGTTCTATCGCTGCGCGGTCGAAGTGATGAAGGGAGCGGAATCGATCGGCGGATATCGCGCACTGCCGCGTCAGGAAGCGTTCGACATCGAGTACTGGCGGCTCGAGGAAGCGAAGTTGCAGCGCATGCCGAAGCCGAAGCCGCTCGCGGGCCACGTCTCGGTGATTGTCGGTGCTGGCAGCGGCATCGGCCGCGCGTCGGCGCCGTTCTTCACCGCCGACGATGCGTGCGTCGCGTGCGTGGATCTCGACGCGAAGGCCGCGGAAGCATGCGCGAAGGAACTCGAGAAGTCGGTCGGCACTGGCATCGGTGTTGCGGGGAGCGGGATTTCGTCGTGCGGGCCCGCGATTGCGCTGTCGTGCGACGCGACCGATCGCGCGGCGGTGCGCCGCATGCTCGACGACGTCACGCTCGCCTATGGCGGCATCGATGAACTCGTCATCACGGCGGGGTTGTTCCCGACGCCGGGCGCGGATGGCCGCACGAGCGATGCGGATTTCATGCGTTCGATGCAGGTGAACGTGCTCGCGCCCGCGGTGCTCGTCGAGGAAGCGGCCGCCACGATGTCCGCGCAGAAGTTCGCATGCAGCGCGGTCGTCACGACCAGCGTGAACGCGGTCGTCTCGAAGAAGGGTTCGAGCGCCTACGACGCGTCGAAGGCGGCGGCGAATCACCTTGTTCGCTCGCTTGCCGTGACGTTCGCGCCATTCGTGCGCGTGAACTCCGTCGCGCCTGCGACCGTGATCGAGGGAAGCACGATGTTCCCGCGGCCGCGCGTGATCGCAAGCCTGAAGAAGTACGCGATTCCGTTTGAAGAGTCGATGACCGACGCGCAACTCGTCGAGTGCCTCGGACGTTTCTATGCGGATCGCACGCTCCTGAAGGTGACGATTTCGCCGCGCGACCAGGCGATGGCGATCCGGTTCATGGCCGGACCGGAGAGTTCGCGTACGACGGGACAGGTGCTGCACGTCGACGGTGGCCTCGCCGATGCGTTCGTGCGGTGAGCGGGTTCAGGGTTTCGCTCGATCACAGGAGAACACGCGATGCAACGAGTCTGCTTCACGCTGCAGGTCAAGCCCGATCGCCTCGACGCGTATCGCGAGAGCCATAAGGCGGTGTGGCCCGAGATGCTCGCGGCGCTTTCACGTCACGGATGGACGAACTACTCGATCTTCCTGCGCGAGGACGGTTTGCTGATTGGCTACCTCGAGACGCCCGACTTCAAGAAGGCCGTCGAGGGGATGCAGAGCGAGGAAGTGAACGCGCGCTGGCAGAAGTCGATGGTCGACTACTTCGTCGCGCTGCCCGGCGGCCGCGCGGACACGTCGATCGTGCCGCTCGAACAGGTGTTTCGGCTTGATTGAGCGACGTGTTTGAGCGCTCGCGACCTGCTTCGCAACTTGCTCGCTCTGGCGTGAGCCGCGCGAAAGGGAGCCGCCGCAGCGGCGATCGTGACAAGCTTGAGCGCTCGAGCGCGGCTCCTGCCGCGGCTTCGCTCTGGCCGGCTCCCCTCGGAGTGAATCCTCGGGGGCCGGGGTGTGAGCGCTCGAGCGCGGCTCCTGCCGCGCCCTCGCTCTGGCCGGCTCCCCTCGGAGTGAATCCTCGGGGGCCGGGATGAGCTGCTCTCGTTCGCTCTGGCGTAAGCCACGCCTACCGGCACACGCCCCACGTCGCGAGCACTTCGGAGAGATCCGCGGCGTCGGTCGTGCCGTCGCCGGTCACGTCGCCCGCGGCCGCTCCCCAGTTCGCGAGGACAAGCGAGAGATCGCTCGCGCCCACCTGCCCGTCGCCGTCGAGGTCGGTGGCGCAACCCTTGCAGCTCGTCCCGCTCTCGCAGCAGTCGGGGATGCCGTTCCCGTTCGCATCGGCGAGCAGGCCATCCGCGATCTCGCACGCGTCGGGCACGCCGCTCGCGTTGCAGTCGAACGGCAGCGCGCCGTCGAAGCCCATCGCGCGCACGAGCGCCGTCGCCTGCGTGAGGTAGCCGAACACGACCGCCGACGAGAGGTTGTT
>JBIIYI010000265.1:0-4719 GCA_044346895.1 Phycisphaerales bacterium | reverse complement strand
AGCGCGCCGGAGTCCACGTCGTTCCGCCATCTTCAGTTCGATAGATCGGCGTCGCGTCGGTCACGCCTGGGAAATAGCCAGGACCGATGTTGCCCATCACGCCGTGCCTTTCATCGGTGAATGCAAGACAACGAACGAATGTCCCCTTCTGCTCGAAGACTTTCTCCCACGTCACTCCACCATCAAGCGTGCGGAAAATCTTTCCTGCACCGTTTCCGTAGAAGCCGAGGTCAGGGGTAACGAAGAAGATGTCGTCTTGTTTCCCTGCGTAAGGCTCCGTGGCGAGTCGCGTCCACGCTTGCAGCGCGCTCGTCGCTGTAGATGTGGATGTGGATGTGGATGTGGATGTGGATGTGGTCGCCGATGGAGCGGCGACTGATGGCGATGCGGCCTCTTGTTGATTCTCGGCTGCCAACGATGTGCAACACATCGCGATGGTGACAAGCGTTGTACTGACGTTCATCTCATGGTCCCTTCGATCGCATCGTTCTCAGCAACACGCAAGTTCAGCGACTCGATACCAAGCCGCTTAATGTTGTTTTTTGGATACGACCGACAACATTGTATTCCGCCACTCTCGCGAGAGCAAACTCGCACGACTGCGCGGCCATCCCTCATCGTGAGATGGTGGCGGGTCGTGGCCGCGCGACCTGAATCGACTGTACGACATGCGCGTACACCCAGCCCATGCCGCGGGCAAGCCAAAGCGTCGCCGTGAGCACACCGAATCCGATCAAGAACGATGGAACTGCGGCTCCGCTCGGCAACCAAAGTTTGCCGTCCGCATCAGGCTTCACCTCGGTAAAGAGGAACTGGATGCGCGTCGAGTCGTCCATCTCCGCGACTCCGATCGGTAGCCCAAAGAGATCCAAGATTGGCAGCGCGACCAACACTACTCCGAACACGGAAAGCGTGAACGTCACAACGAACGCCGCGACGCTGACGGGGAAGTTGCCAACGAGATACGCAAGCGAGAGCCAACTGCGGATGTCGCGAAGCCAGCACCAAATCCGATGCCAGAATCGGACCTCAGTCACACCGTCGACGACGACGCCCGCAACTGGCTGCGTTCGCCGTGGCATGCGTACACCAAGGAAAAACTCGACCACTTTCCCTTCGAAAAGGCTCAGCGCACGCGCGGAACCAAGCAGGAAGACCAACATCGGAAGCCCAATCAAAATCGGCATCAGGCCCAATGCGACCGACCCGACGGTCACAGTCCACACGAAGTACGCGAGCGCAAGCGGGAAGCCGACGACACCGAAATACACGAGCGAACGCCACGCGATCGGATGGAACCAGATTCCAAGAAGCGGAATGCGGCGCATCCGCTGCCAGCGCGACGGCGCCGCGCCGCTGTCAGAATGCACAGCCGCAGCCGACGCGGCGCTCGACACATTCGCTCCCCCATCAACTGCACTTGCGGTTGATGCAGCGCGGCTCTCTACCGAAGAATCGAGCGACGAGATCGATGACCGCAGTGACCCGCCTTTCGTTGGAACAGACCGATACGCGGCAGCGATCTCTTCCGGCGAACCAAACTCAGCGATCGCCTGCGCGGGCGAAGTTCCCGCGGCAATCGAAGCGCGCAGATGCTCTTCCGCATCAATCAACGCATCGTGACGCAGGGCTGGATCACAATTCTCAAGCGTGAGCTCGAGTTGAAGGAGATACGCGCGCACAGGATCAACGGGCGCACTTTGATCGGATGGACGATTAGCGGAGTTCATCAACGCCTCCAAGGACTCGGTTGACCCATTTATTGGTGCGACGCCAGGTGTCATGCCACGCGACAAGCACGCGGCGACCGTCGGCAGTAAGCGTGAAGCATTTGCGCGCAGGGCCTTCCGAAGACGGAACCAGTTCACTGCGGAGAAGACCTTCCGATTCCATCGTGCGGAGCATCGGATAGAGCGTTCCTTGCTTGAAGGAAAGCCCTTCTGGCGCCTCCGCCGCGAGTTGTCGGGCAATCTCGTAGCCGTGGATCGGCTCCTCTGCACGGGCAATGGTCGCCAAGACCACGAGCCACGCCGTCCCGACGCTGAGATCGCGCTCTAACTTGTCGTCAAGTGGTGCGGACATTTCAGTACTGTAACGTTTCCAGTACCTATCGTCAAGTACTACCTTCGCAGATTCTTGATGCGACGACGACTCCGCTTTTCAGGAAGGAATGGAGCGACACGCCCTTCCCGAGCCCCTCGACGACGAAGGTTGACGGGGATACACGGGGATACACGGGGAGCTACGGGGATCCACGGGGATCCACGGGGATCTACGAGGATCTACGGGGATCTACGCGGACCCACACGGACCGACAAAGCCCACCTGCCCCTCCGTGGCGGCAAGCACTTCATTCCCTCACTCGAACCGACGCGAATCTCGCGGTAGGCGTCAACCGTCCGAGCGCGACTTGCGCGCCCCGCGAGCGCCACGCTCCTGACGACCCGTTCGCGTCGCCTGCTTCTTTCGCTTGGCGGTGGCGGCCGTCCGCTCAGTACGCGCAGTGGCGCCGCGCTTGCGCGTCACGGGGAGCGCGACAAAGGCCGCGCAGTACAAGCGTCCTTCGCGGCGGCCCTTCCGCGAATCCATGAACTCCTTGATCCCCATCATCATCGCGCGAACGGCCTGAAACTCTTCGTGCGTCAGCCACGCGTGCTCGATCTTGCCGATGAGTACACGCTCGTCGCTGCTTCCTGCGAGTTGCCCTGCCTGAGCAGCATCGCGCGAAGTGCGACTCACAATCTTCACGATCGACTGCACTGTGTCGTTGTACACCTTGTTTGCCGTGCGTTGACTTGCATCCTTGAATGCGACGCGCAAGTCGTCGGCGACCAAGTCGTAAACCTGTTCCGATCGACGTCCGGTGTGCCGCATGCCCGCGGAAACCACGACGCCAGCGCGTTCAAGTTTCGCGATGTGTCGGTAGAGCGCATCTGCTGGTCGATCGAGTGCCGCCGCGAGTTCTGCGATCGAACACGGAGCGATCATGCGCAACGACTCGATGATTTCGAGGCGGACTGGAGCAATGACTGTTGCCCAAGCCTTTGGCTGCGTAACGTAGTGAATGGCCGGACGAGGCATCACGGCAGCGTACCGCGAGATGGGTCATTGCTCACATTCGCGGCGGGCCGTTCAGTTTGACGCAAGGAATACTCCAATTCGTGACTCGATACGCTGCGCCAATGTCCATGCCGCGCGCGTTCACGCTCGATACGAACTACCTTGAGATTCCAGGCACCGCGTCTGCGTATCTCATTTTCGGCCCCAGCGCGCCTATTTTGGTCGAATGCGGCTGCGCAGTCGCGTACGACAGACTCTGCGTGCAACTCGACCAGCACGGCGTCCGACCACGCGATCTCGCGGGCATCTTCGTCACGCACATCCACCTCGATCACGCAGGCAGTGCCGGCCACTTCGCGCGCGAAGGCGTTCCGGTCTTCGTCCATCCGCGCGGCGCGCGCCATCTCATCGACCCGGCGCGCCTCATCGCGGGGTCCCGCGCGGTGCACGGCCCCCGCTACGACCGCTGGTATGGCGATCCGCTCCCGATAGACGCCGCGCTCGTGCATCCCGTCGAGCATGGGCGCATGATCGAGGCCGGCGGAATGACGTTCACCGCGATCGAGACCCCCGGCCACGCGCGGCACCATCACGCCTGGCTCGCCGCACCGAGCGACGGCGCGGCGCAGTCCGTCTTCGTCGGCGACGTCCTCGGCATGATCTCGCCCGGTTCCCGGTACATCTCGATTCCCGTGCCGCCGAGCGACATCGACATCCCGGCGTGGCGCACGTCGATCAGCCGGCTGCGGGCGCTCCCGGGCGGACTCGATGCGATGCTCACCCACGGCGGGAGGCACGCGCTCCACGCCCATCTCGAGGCCTTCACCGCGCGGATGCGCGAGGAACTGCCGCTGCTCGGCGAGATCGCGCGGCTCGTCGCCACCGACCCGGCGGAGGCGGATGCGCGCTACCGCGAGTTTCTGCTTCCACGCGCGCGCGCCGGCGCACTCGACGATGCGCTGGCGGCGGCGCTCCTCGGCAAGGCGTTTCGCTCGATGAACATCGCGGGCATCGCGGATGCGATCGCGGCCGGCCGATTCTCCGCGGAGTTCTGAGGCTCGGCGCGGTCGTGCGTCGCGCGGGCGACGCGCGTGAAGCCGGGGGCGGATCAGGCGCGCGCGATCGCCGCCGGGTCGTCGTCAGCCGACGTGCACCGTCTCGAGGAACCGCGCGAGCTGCCGCGCGATGAACCAGTCGAGCGCCGTGCGGGTGTTGGGCGCGTCCACGCCCCAGAACGCGACGCTCGGCTCGAGGAACTCGAGATCCGCGAAGACCTGCAGGTGCCCGTCGACCACGTACGCCTGCGGCAGGCGCGTTCCGAAGTACGCGCACGCGGCGTTCGAGCCGGGCTCGCCGATCGCGATCGTGGGCTGGAGGAGCAGCTCGCGGTCGTTCAGGTACCAGAGGTCGGTCATCACCATCGGGATGAGCCGCGCACCCTCGTCCTCGATGTTCGCGCGCTGCCACTGCCGGATCGCCGCGACCAGCCGGTTCGCAAGCGGCCGATCCGTGATCTCGGAGCGCGGATGCGCGCCCACCACCACGGGCAGGAGCCGCGCGGTCTCGATCTCCATGTCGGGCGGCATCACCGCCCACGCCGCGTCGATCGCGGAATCGGCGAGGCCCTGCGTGTGGGGAAGATGCGGCTGCGACGGATGC
>JBIIYI010000011.1:0-15308 GCA_044346895.1 Phycisphaerales bacterium | reverse complement strand
GCGGCGCGTCGAGGACGCGCGCGAGCGGCTGGAGCGCACGAGACGCTGGCTCGCGACGCTCGACCGCGACGTGAGCCTCTTCAAGGGCGCCATGTCGCCGATCGCGACGATGATCGACCGCGATCTCCCCGACGCGATCCAGCGCCTGCGCAACATGGCGCTCGCGCTCGAGGCGTATCTCGCCACGCCGACGGTGACCCTCGGCGAGCAGGTCGAGCGCGCCCGCATGAAGGTCGCGTCGATGCGCCGGGGCGGCGAGGCGCGGACGGCCGAGGAGGAGTCGAGGGCAGAGCGCGAGCAGGCGGAACTCGAGGCGGACGAGCGGGCGCTCGCCGCCATGCGCGACGAGGCCCTGCGCGGGCTGGCTGGCGGGTCGTCAGGGTCCACCGATGGGCCCGCCGATGGGTCGGGCGATCGACCGGGAGGCCCGAGATGAGCCTCTCGGACGCCAAGGCGCGCATGAACTCCGCCCACCGCGACCTGCTGAACGCATGGCACCGCGTGGAGCAGTACTGGCACGACGACACCTCGCGCGCGTTCAAGGAGCGCTCGATCGATCCGATCGAGAAGCAGCTGCGCGCCGCCATGAGCGCGCTCGAGACGATGGAGGAGACGCTCCGCCGCGTGCGCAACGAGTGCGGCGACGATCGGATGTAGCGCGCGCGGGAGGTCCGCGCATCGGTTGGGCGCGTTCCGCGGGTAGACTGCGACCATGGCCAAGGCAATCGCCGATCCGCAGGAACTCCGTCGTTTCGCTCAGGACCTTCACCGATTCAACGCCGAACTGCAGGGGCAGGTCAGCGCCATGGGCGCGAAGCTCGGCGCGCTGCAGGGGACGTGGAAGGACCAGGAGCAGCAGAAGTTCGCCGAGGAGTTCGACCAGACCATGAAGGTACTGGTCAAGTTCCTCCGCGTCTCCGAGCAGCACGTGCCGTTCCTCGTCCGCAAGGCCGAGCGGCTCGAGGAGTACCTCAAGCAGCGATGAGCACGCGAGACGCGGGAGAATCCCTGGGAAGGCCCGAGTGCCGCTCCTTCGTCGACGGGGCGTTCGTCCTCGGCGATGCGGCGCCGCTCGTGGTCGTGAATCCCGCGACCGACGCCGTGCTTGCCGAGATCCCCGGCGTGAGCGCGGCGCAGGCGGCGCACGCCGCGGAGGCGAACGTCGCCGCGGCGCGCGCCATGCGGGCGCTCCCGCTCCTGAAGCGCGTCGAGCTCGTGCGGCGCCTGGCGGCCGGCATCCGCGCGGATGGCGCCCGGCTCGCGGCGCTCCTCACGGCGGAATGCGGCAAGCCGATCGTCGAGAGCCGCGGCGAGGTCGAGTACGCGGCGAGTTTCTTCGACAACGCGGCCGCGGCGGCGGAGATGGCCGGCGGCGAGCTGCCGGCGTCGAGAACCGCCGATCGGCGCATCCTCGTCCTGCGCGAGCCGGTGGGCGCGACGTTCGCGATCACGCCGTGGAACTTCCCGCTGGCGATGATCGCGCGCAAGCTCGCGCCCGCGCTCGCGGCCGGATGCTCGCAGCTGGTCAAGCCCGCCGAGGAGACGCCGCTCTCGGCGCTCGCCTTCGCGGGGATCTACGAGCGCTGCGCCCGCGAGGTCGGCGCGCCGCCGGGTGGATGCAGCGTCGTCGTGGGCGACGCGCCCATGGTCGCGGCCGCCTGCATCGCGAATCCCGGCACCCGGAAGCTGACCTTCACGGGCTCGACCGAGGTCGGACGCCTGCTCGCGGCGCAGTGCGCGCCCCGACTGCTCCGGACCTCGCTCGAACTGGGCGGAAACGCTCCGTTCCTCGTCTTCGCGGATGCCGATGTCGGTCGCGCGGTCGATCAGGCGATGCTCTCGAAGTTCCGCTTCATGGGCCAGACCTGCATCTGCGCCAACCGCTTCCTGCTCGAGACGGGCATCGCGGAGGAGTTCCTCTCGCGGCTCGAGGCGCGCGTGCGCGACCTCGCGGCGGCGATCGGCGATCCGACGCTCGAGACCACGCGCATGGGGCCGCTGATCAACGACGCGGCCGTGGACAAGGTCGAGGCGCACGTCGCCGATGCGCTCGCGCGCGGGGCGCGCCTCCTCGCGGGCGGCCGACGCGCCGATGTCCCGGGGTTCTCGCGGCGTTTCCACGAGCCGACCATCCTCGCCAACTGCGATCCCTCGATGCGATGCGCCTGCGAGGAGACGTTCGGGCCCGTCGTCGCCGCGATGACGTTCGGCAGCGAGCGGGAGGCGATCGCGATGGCGAACGCCGTGCCGTACGGACTCGCGGGCTACGCGATGACGCAGGACGCCGATCGGCTGCTGCGCGTCGCCGAGCGGCTCGACTTCGGCGTCGTCGGCGCAAACGATGGCGCGCCGAGCACGGCCGAGGCGCCCTTCGGCGGGCGCAAGGACTCGGGACTCGGCAAGGAGGGTGGTGCGCACGGTCTCGACGCGTACACCGACCTGAAGTACGTCAGTCTGCGCGTGCGGCCGTCGTAATGGCTGCCGTGATGGCTGTCGTGATGGCCGTTTCGACAGACGGGCTCCGTCGGGCTCCGGCGCGCGGAAGCTCGGATCGAGCGCATGCGCGCGTCCACCCGCATCCTCCATCGTGGTTGAAAGCAATCAGGCCCCGCCAAAGCGGGGCCTGTTCGCTGATTCGTTCCGACCGCGCTCGCGGGAGAACCCGCGCGCATCCGCGTCATTCATCGGCGGCGACTTCGCTCACGGCGTCGGGTTCGCCTTCGAGATCTGCCATGTGGCCGGGCAGGAAGCTCGCGAGGCGCTGGCGACGCACCGGATGCTGGAGCTTCCGGATCGCCTTCGACTCGACCTGACGCACGCGCTCGCGCGTGACCTTGAAGATGCGGCCGACTTCCTCGAGCGTGTAGGTGTAGCCGTCGCCGATGCCGTAGCGCAGCTTGAGGATCTCGCGCTCGCGGTAGGTGAGCGTCTTGAGCACGTCGTTGATGCGCTGGCGCAGCATGTCGCTCGTCGCCGAGTCCGACGGACTCGCCTGACGCTCGTCCTCGATGAAGTCGCCGAAGTGCGAATCCTCGCTCTCGCCGACCGGGCGGTCGAGCGAGATCGGATGGCGCGAGATCTTCATCACGCGGCGCGTCTCCTCGATCGGCATCTTCGCCTTGATGGCGATCTCCTCGATCGTGGGTTCGCGGCCGAGTTCCTGAAGCAGCGCCTTCTGGATGTTGCGCAGCTTCGACATCGTCTCGATCATGTGGACCGGCACGCGGATCGTGCGCGCGTGGTCCGCGATCGCACGGGTGATGGCCTGGCGGATCCACCACGTCGCGTACGTCGAGAACTTGTAGCCGCGCTTGTACTCGTACTTGTCGACCGCGCGCATCAGGCCGGTGTTGCCTTCCTGGATGATGTCGAGGAAGGGGAGGCCGCGGTTGCGGTACTTCTTCGCGATCGAGACCACGAGTCGGAGGTTGCCGCCCGAGAGGTCGCGCTTCGCCTGCTCGTACTCGCCGAAGACGCGCTGGATGTCGCGCATGCGGCGCTCGAACTCGTCCATCGGCTCGAGCACGAGGTTGCGGAGGCCGTCGAACTCCTCCTGCATGACGTAGACGTCCTCAGGGTCGTAGCGGTCCGGGTTCTTCTCGGCCTTGAGGAGGTTGCGCTGCATCTCGCGCATCTTGGAGACGATGCCGAGGAGCTTCCGGTAGAGCGGGATGATGCGGCCGGTGCGCAGGCAGCACTCCTCGAGGAGCGTGCCGATGCGACGGCGGCGCAGCGTGATCTCGCGCTGGAGCGTCGCCTTCTGCGCGGCGCTCGCGCCGCCCGCCTCGAGCTGCTCCCACGACTGGAGGTTGCTCTTCAGGAGCCGCTCGATCGTCGGGAGGTTCGCCGGGATGCGCTGCTCGATCTTCTGCTTCGCGTGCGGCTCGGCGGTCGAGATGCGCATCGTGCGGTCGAACGGCAGCTTCTGGGCGTGCACGTCCTTGAGGATCTTCACGGCCTCGCCCGCGGCGTAGTCGCTCTCGAGCACCTTCCGGCGGAAGATCATGCGCGTCGTCTCGATCTTCTTCGCCAGGCGAATCTCCTCCTCGCGCGTCAGCAGGGGAATCGTGCCCATCTGCGTGAGGTACATGCGGATCGGGTCGTCGATCCGCTTCGAGCCCTGCTCGGCGAGCGCCTTCTCGACGGCCGCCTGCATCTCGGTGTCGTCGAGGATGTCCTCCTCGACGTCGAAGTCGTCCGGATCCGGACCTTCCTCTTCACCGCGGGCCTCGCCTTCGGCGGCCTTCTTCTTGCGCTTGTTCTTCTTGATCTCGAGTTCGGCGGCGGCGAGCGCTGCGGCGGAGGGCTGCGCGGGGCCTGCATGCGCAACGCCGTCGGCGCGCGCGCCCTTCTTCGGATCGTCGCGCTGGAACTTGAGGTTCGTCTGGAGCGGCGCCTCGAAGCACAGGTAGTTGTTGCGACGGATCTCGACCTCGTCGACCATCTCGATCGCATGCTCGCCCATGAAGACGAGCAGCTCGTCGATCTTCTCGGGATCGACGAACTCGTCGGGGAGACAGGTGTTCAACTCCTCGTAGCTGATCCAGCGCCGGCGGATGCCGTGCTCGACGAGCTCCCGAAGGACGGGCGAGGCGAGTTCGAGGGTGTCTAGTGTCATGCTCACTGTTGGCTGCTCCGTCCTGGATCCTGCGCAGATGCCGTCCTGCGCCGGAAGAATGTGCTGACTGCCGTCGCGTCGTGTCCCCGCTCGCGCAGGCGATTCAGACGCTCGGTCGCGCGCTCGGCGTCGGTGCGCTGGGCCCCGTTCGCCGGGAGGCGGTGCTCGGTCGAGCCGATGCCATCCGCTTTCGCGCCATCCGCTTTCGCGCCATCCGCTTTTGCGCCATCCGCTTTTGCGCCATCCGTTTCGACGCTTCCGACGGCATCGCCGCCGGTTGCGACCGGGTTCGCGTCACCCGTTTCTCTGAATCGTTCGCGACGCTCGAGGTTCTCGAGATCGCACCAACTGACCACCAGTTCGTCGGCGGCCGATCGGCTTGTTCCCAACGCGGCGCTGGACGCTGCGCGGAGAACCTCGGTTCCAAAAAGATAAAGGTCAGATGCTAGGCGCTTGAGGACAGGATCGGCAAGTTCGCCGAGCAAGCCATCAAAGTTGAGCGCGCGGGCGTCCTCGGAGGCGTTGCGGATCGCGGCGAAGATCGCCGCGTGCGACGGGTCCGCGAACTCCTCGGGACCGATCGCCTCGCTGAGCGGCAGCGTGCCGGCACCTGAGACGGGAACCGCGACGGCGGCGAGCACGGGATCGGAGCAGAGCACGCCGAGGAGGCGTCGCTCGGCATGCAGTCTGGCCCGGGCGCGCGCCGCGGTTCCGGTGAAGGAGGGCACCTCGACCATGGCCGCATGTGCGTTGCGGGCGCCTGCATCCGTTGCGGCCGCCGCCGAATCGGCCGGAGCAAGCCGCGGCCGCAGCGACTTCGCCAGACGATCGAGGTCCGAGACCCCGATGTCGAAGAGGTCCGACATCATCTGGAGCACCAGCTGGCGTCGGAGTCCGCCCATCGCGTTGAGGCCGAGGTCGACGAACTTCGCCGTCGTCTGCTCGATCATCTGCTGGCGCCCGGAGAGGCCGCGTCCCTCGAGCTGGCGTCGGATCCGCGAGGCCATGAACGTCAGCGCGTCGGCCGAACGGTCGAGCGCGGCACGGAAGCGCTCGGGTCCGCCTTCCTGCCGCAGGAGGTCGTCCGGATCGAGTCCATCGGGCAGCACGCAGATCTTGATGTCGATCGATTCGCTGAAGAACACCTCGAGCGCCCGGTCCGCGGCCTTCTGGCCGGCCTCGTCTCCGTCGAACAGGAGAACGACCGACTCGCAGAGGCGCCGCAGCATGCGCGCGTGCTCACGGGTGAGCGCGGTGCCGAGCGTGGCCACGGCGTTCGTGAACCCGGCCCGGTGGCACGCGATCACGTCGGTGTAGCCCTCGGTGATGATCGCGGTCTTCGCCTCGACGATCGGACGCTTGGCGCGGTGGATGCCGTAGAGCGCCTTCGACTTATGGAAGACGGGCGACTCCGGGCTGTTGAGGTACTTCGGCTCCTGCTCGGGGTCGAGCTTGCGTCCACCGAAGGCGATCGGGCGCCCGAGGTCGTCGCAGATCGGGAAGACGAGGCGATCTCGGAGGAGATCGACGAATCCGCCACCCGACCGCGCCGGTCGGATGATGCCGGCCTGGACGAACGCCTCGAACGGCGGGTAGTCGGGTCCCGCGGATCGCAGGGCCTTCTGGACGCCCTCGGCGAGTGCGTCGTACTTCGCTGGAGCCGCGCCGAGGCCGAACGCCTCGATGGTCGGCTCGTCGTAGCCCCGGCGGGCCGCCTCAGCGCGGGCGCGCGCGCCAGCGTCCTGATCGGCGAAGACCCGGCGGAAGAACTTCTCGGCGAGCGCGTTGGCGCGGAGGACGTCGTCCCGCGTCGGTTCGCCGTCGCGGCGCTGCCGCTGGTTCGGCGTGAAGGGGGTGAGTTCGATGCCGGCCTTGCCCGCGAGGAAGCGAAGCGCCTCGGGGAACTCCATCCGGTGGTAGTTGATGACGAAGTCGATCGCATTGCCGGCGGCGCCGCAGGCGAAGCACTTGTAGAAACCAGCGCCGCCCATGCCCGACTTGTGCGTCACGACGGTCATCGACGGCGAGCGATCGTCGTGGAAGGGGCAGAGTCCGACGTGCTCGCGTCCCTTCGGCCGAAGTGCAACCACCTCGCCGATGACCGACACGATGTCGGTCGCGGCGAGGACGCGGTCGCGGTCGGAGATGGAGCCGGCGGATTGCACGTGGGAAGCGGGGACGCGAACTTGGGACTGGAGGTGGTGGGCGGAGCGGGAAATGGAGCAGAAGTGGGAACGACCGAACTGAACATCACAAGCCGCACGACGCCGTTCTCGCACGCCGGATCGCGTGAGAAGGGACGACGACGAGACCATCGGACGCCCGAAGGCGTTCGATGCCAAGCCATCCGCCGCCTCCGTCCTGCTCGAGCGAGGTCGCCGACAAACGTCGGACCTCGCGGAGCCTTCGGGAAGCGCCGAGCGCGCGGGACAACAAGCGCGAGACACACCACGGCGGCGCTGCGCGGAGTGCACGCCTCTCGGTTCGGCATTCGATTTCCAAGGAACCGGAAGTCGACCGATCGGGAGAGGTGCACAACCGCGGGGTCGCGGGCGCCGCGACCGTAGAACCAACCACCCGCGTAAAAAAGTCGCGGAAAATCGTGGTGTCAGGATGAAGGCAGGATCGGAGATTGTCCTGCCCGACTCAGCGGTGCGAAGGACCAGTGTTCCTGCCGGGGCGGACAATAGCGTCGATGCGGCCCGACGCAACAAACCGCACAACATTCACAGGAAAAGTCTTGATTTTGCGTTGGCGGGTCGCCACACGCACATCCGACCGACTCGCACGGAGCGCGACCGCCGGAGAGTTTCGTGCGGGGAACTTCGTTCGGGAAACGAGCAGCCGGGGAGCGATCGCACGCGGCGAGCGTACATGGAAAAACCCGACCTTTCGGGTCGGGCTTCGGGCGAGCTCAGCGTATTCCTTGGACGCCCCGCGTCATCGCGGTGCTGTTTCCCGGCCGATCGGTCGGAGCCGGATTCGCGCACCGAGACGGAGCGGCGAGCGACGAACCGCGAGGTTCAGACGCTCTCGCCGTTCTTGATGCGACGCGTGTACGCGTACTTCCGCTTGATCGGCTTCACGACGAGGCCGTCGCGGATCGCGCGCGTCGAGGCCTTCACGCGCATCGGCGAACCGTCTTCCATGACCGTGACGGTCTGGAGATTCGGCTTGAAGGTGCGACGCTTGCGCGAGGTGGTCTTGATGCCGACGCCGCCGAGGTACTTGGCCTTGCCGCGGTACTTGCAGACCCAGCCAGAGGAGGTGGAGGCACCGGTGAAGTGGCAGACGCGTGGCATGGAGGCTTCTCGAGGCGTGAAACTTGCAAGCGGACGCCGTAGGACCGAGCCCATGCCCGGCCTGTGGCGAGTTCCGCACTATAGCGTTCCGTTGCGATCCTGCAAGCGGTCCGCGCGAAGCGGGGGCGTTCGGTCGAGGAACCCCGCCGCTCGGAGCACCACCTCGAGTCCAAGGACGTCGGACTCCCCGAAGCAGCCGATCTCGTGGCTGTCGAGATCGAGCACGCCCCAGCAGGCGCCGTTCCGATAAATGGGCAGCACGAGTTCGGATCGGTCCCGTGGGTCGCAGGCGATGTAGCCGCCGCCCAGAAGGGCGACGTCCTCGACGAGGCGGGTCGCTTCCTCGAGGAACCCCTGGCCGCAGACGCCGTGCAGTCCGATCGGCGAGCAGGCGGGCTTGTCTCGTCGCGCCGCGAGGAGCATCGAACCCGTCCGAGTCGTCCGGTCGACGGGAGTTTCCGGATCGATGACGTAGAAGCCGCCCCAGCTGAGGCCGCGCGAGGAGAGCGCGTCCCAGATGAGGTCCGCGAGCGGTTGGAGCCGCGCCTCGGGATCGAGCCCGGCCAGCGCGGCGGCGCGCGCGCGGAGGTCCGCGTAGAGCGCCTCGTCGCCCGCGTTTCGCCGGGCGGCGCTGCGGTCGGAAGTCGTCGCCGATCCACCCGTCGACGACATGCTCAGGCCGATTCCTTGCTCACGCGGCGCACGAGCTGCGAGAGCGGGAGCTTGCGGGTGATCGCGTCCGCGTCGATCGTGTAGACCGCGTCCCGGTTGTCGAGGTCGGGCAGGTGGTACATGTGCGGGACCATGATCTCGTCGATCACGGCGCGCAGCGCGCGCGCGCCGGTGTCGCGTGCCAGCGCGCGGTCCGCGATCACCTCGAGCGCGTCGACCGTGAACTCGAGCCGCGCGCCCTCGATCGCGAAGAGGTGCTGGTACTGGCGCACGATCGCGTTCTTCGGCTCGGTCAGGATCGAGATCATCGCCGCGCGGTCGAGCGGCATGAGCGGCGTGATGATCGGGAGTCGGCCGACGAGCTCGGGAATCATGCCGAACTCGAGCACGTCCTCCGGAAGCACCTGCGCGAGCACCGAGCGGAGGTTCTCCTCCTTCGACGTGCTCTCGTGGATGTCCGAGCCGAAGCCGATGCGCCGCTTGCCGATGCGCTTGCGGATGATGTCGTCGAGTCCGACGAACGATCCGCCGCAGATGAACAGGATGTTGGTCGTGTCCATCTGGATGTACTGCTGCTCGGGGTGCTTGCGCCCACCCTGCGGCGGGACGTTGGCGACCGTGCCCTCGAGCATCTTGAGCAGCGACTGCTGCACGCCCTCGCCGGACACGTCGCGGGTGATCGAGACGTTCTGCGAGGTCTTGCCGATCTTGTCGATCTCGTCGATGTAGATGATGCCGCGCTGCGCGTTCTCGAGGTCGTAGTCGGCGGCCTGCAGCAGCTTCAGCAGGAGGTTCTCGACGTCTTCGCCGACGTATCCCGCCTCGGTGAGCGTGGTCGCGTCGCCGATCGCGAAAGGAACATTGAGGATGCGCGCGAGCGTCTTCGCGAGAAGCGTCTTGCCGGTGCCGGTGGGGCCGATCAGCATGACGTTCGACTTGTCGATCTCGATCGAGGAATCCTCGCCCTCGACGACGCTCAGGCGCTTGTAGTGGTTGTGCACGGCCACCGCGAGCGAGCGCTTCGCGGCTTCCTGGCCGATCACGTACTGATCGAGGAACTCCTTGATCTGCCGCGGGGACGGGATCGTCGCGAACAGCGGGCGTGCCGCGGCGACGCGCCGCTTCTCCTGCTTGAAGATGTTCTGGCAGAGGTCCGTGCAGTTCGAGCAGATGTACACGTCGCCGGGTCCCTCGACCATGGCGCCGACCTCGCGCGAAGTCTTGCCGCAGAAGGAGCAGGTGGTGCTCTTCTTGCCGCGGAAGCCGCCGTCGCCGCCACCGCCACCGGAACCGCCCCCACCATGACCTCCGCCTCGGAAGTCGTCGCCATCGCCGCGACCACCGGAGCCGCCCGAGTTGCCGTGGCCGCCCGGTCCCATGCCGGAGCCACTCGATCCCCGTCGGGGCGGCTGACTGGTCGCAGAGGGGGTCGCGTGAGGGTGTCGCGGTTGCTGTGGGTGGGGCTGCGTCATGATGGTTCGTGGTCGAGCGGGTGCTCGGGTTGGACACTGTATCGGACGGGAGAAGGCGGCTGCGTCGAAAGCACTTTCATTCATCACGCCTGCCGCGTCCGTCGTGGGGACTTCGCCGGAGTGGTTGGTCGGGCATGCTCGGTCGGCGGATCACCGTCTCGCCGTGCAGGGACGTCCCGTCGCGCGGCGCACTCCGGGGCCCAGCCGGCTTCGGGGCGGTGGCCTCGTCCGCGTCCGTTCCTTCCGATGGGACATCGGCACGCGCGCGTGCGCGATCCTGAGGCCCCGGCGGATCCTTCTGGGATCCCTGCGTCGAACTCTCCCTTCCGAGACCCGATCGGACCGCGCCGATCATCGCTTCGCGCGCACGCGCGAACTCCTCCTCGCTGAGCTTTCCGTCCCGGCGCAGCGCGCGCAGATCATCCAGAGTGAACGGCGCGGACTCGTCTTCGGACGTTCGCATCCACGCGCGGATCCGGGCGATCGCGAACCATCCGACGACGACCACCGCGAGGAGTCCGAGAACGGCGCCGCCGACATCGACCATGAACCCGACGGGATCCTGGCTTCCGTCGAGGAGGATGAGGGCGCCGAGGGGGGCGTGGGGGTCGCGGGAGGCGTGCGAGAGGAGGAGGCTCATGCCGATGGATCCCGCTGCAGGTTCCGGCTCCCACCTGCGATCCCCGCGGACGCGGGGGAGCCCCGTACGCGCGGACCTTACGTTCGGCGCGATGCGCGCCGATGCATTGAAAAAGCCCGGCGGACGCGGGTGCGGTCCGCCGGGCTCCACCCGTCCGGGGATCAGGCCTTCGCCTTGGCCTCGACGAGCTTGTTCCATTCGTCCGCGGCGATGTCCGAGACCTTCGCCTGCGAGATGATGCGGTCGGCGACCTTCGCGTCGCGGATCATCGAGACGACCTCGCCTCCGCGGCCGGCCTTCTCGATCTGGGCGCGCATCTGCTCCGGACGCATGTTCTGCTGCGCGGCCATCATCGCGACGCGGCCGTTGAGCTCCTGCTCGGTGACCTGCACGCCGAAGTGCTCGGCGAGGCGGGCCATGATGAAGAAGAGCTTGAGGCGGTTGCGTGCGGATTCCTCGCTCTTGCCCCGGAGTTCGGCGATGCGCGTCTCGACCGACGCCGGATCGACGCCGCGCGAGAGGAGCTCCATGCGCTGCTGCTCGAGGGTGCGGGTCGCCTGCTCCTCGCTGAGCTTCGCGGGAAGCGCGAAGTCGATCTTCGCGACGAGCTGCTCGGACACCTGCTCGCGCATCGCGGCGCGCTGCTCGCCGTCGCGGCGCTGCTCGAGGGCGTCGCGCACCTGCTCGCGGAAGATCTCCTCGCTCTCGACGCCGTACATCTCGGAGAGTTCCTTCGCGGTGCGCGGGGCAATGCGCTCGGCTTCGGCGATCGCGTACTCGATGGTGATCTTCTTCCCGCGCAGCTCCTCGCGCTCGTGCGACGCGGCGCCGGTCGTCGAGACCTTCACGGTGTCGCCGACCTTGCGACCGACGAGCGCCTTGTCGAGATCGTCGAAGATCAGGCCGAGCAGAGCGCCCTTGCCCTCGTCTTCCTTCGCGGGCACCACGCAGAGCGCCTTGTCGGCCTCGAAGTAGTTGCCGTCGCGACCCTCGACGGTCACGACCGCCTTGCCGAGCATGCGGTCGAGGTGCTCGAACGGCCCCTCGATGCGCGCCGGGGTGCCCCAGCGGTAGCTCTGTCGGAGGATCTCGCCGTCGACGTGCTCGTTCGTGACCTCGATGATCGGCTTGCGCACCTCGAAGCCGGAGAAGTCGGGAACGTCGAACTCCGGCGCGACCTCGATCTCGACGTTGAAGGTGAAGTCGCTGCCGCGCGCGAGTTCGGGAAGGGTCTCACCCGCGACCGGACGGGGCTCGGTGATCGGGCGCAGCTTGTGCTCCTCGATCGCGCGCGAGTAGGCCTCTCCCATCACCTGCTGGCGCGTCTCCTGGACGACCGCGGCGCCGAAGCGCTTCTCGAGCAGGGCCTTCGGGGCCTTGCCCTTGCGGAACCCGGGAAGCGAGGCGTCCGCCATGAACGCGGCCATCGCCATGTCGACGCGGCTGTTGACCGCCGACGCGGGCACGCGCAGCTTGATCTGCTTCGTGCAGGGGGCGGTTTCGGTGACGGTGATCTCGACGTCGAGCTGTGAATCGGTCGCGGTGGCCATGTGAATTCCTGACGGTCGTTCGATGGGAAAGGGCGGCGAGTATAGCGCGAGACGAGGGGAATCCGCAACGCGTCTGAGAACCCCGCTCCGGACGTCGCGCGGCCGGGTCGGCGTGGAAGGAAGACGGCCCCGCGCGAGGGCGGGGCCGTCGATCGACTCGGGTGCGGTCGTTCAGCGCGTCGAGAACAGGAGTTCCGCGTAGGTGGGCAGCGGATAGAGATCCGCGGGCATCACCTTCTCGAGGGCATCGCAGCACTTGCGCGTCTCGAGCATCGCGGGAAGCAGCTGGTCGCGGTAGTGCGCCGCGTGCTTCTCGTGGCTTCCGTGGAAGTCGTCGGCCTTCTCGACCGAGGCGATTGCCTTGCGCAGGCCCTCGACGAGCGCGACGACGTCGCGCAGCTGAGCCTCGGTGCCCGGACACTCGACGCCGCAGTTCTGCGTGGCGCCGATCGTGTCGGCGAGCTCGGCCTGGAAGCGAAGCGCGCAGGGGAGCACCGCCGTGCGCACGAGGTTCTGCAGCGTGCGCGCCTCGATGCGGAGGAGCTTGATGTACTGCTCCACCATGATCTCGTGCCGGGCCTCGAGCTCGCGCTTCGAGAGGATGCTGAAGCGCGCGAAGAGCTCGGCCGACTTCTTCGAGCCGAACACCGCGATCGCATCGACGGTCGAGCGGTGGTTGGGAAGCCCGCGCTTCGCCGCCTCGTCGTGCCACGCCTTCGAGTAGCCGTCGCCGTCGAAGCAGACGCGGCGGTGGTCCTTCACGACCTCCTTGAGGAGGGTCTTCACCGCGGTCTCGAGCTTCGCCGGCGTCGGGTTCCTGCCCGCGCGCTTCTCGAGCTGCGTGGCCATGAAGTCGAGGCTGTCGGCGATGATCGCGTTGAGCACGGTGTTCGGCCAGGCGACCGAAGCGCTCGAGCCGACCGCGCGGAACTCGAACTTGTTGCCGGTGAAGGCGAACGGAGAGGTGCGGTTCCGGTCGCTCGTGTGGCGCGGGATCTGCGGCAGCGTGGTGGCGCCGAGCTCCATCGCGTCGCCCTTCTTCGTCTTCTTCGGGTTGCCCGACTCGAGCTGGTCGAGGATGTCGGTCAGCATGTCGCCGAGGAAGATCGACATGATCGCCGGCGGCGCCTCGTTCGCGCCGAGGCGGTGGTCGTTCGCCGCGCTCGCGATCGAGCCGCGCAGGAGTTCGGCGTGCATGTCGACCGCGCGGATCACCGCGCAGAGGAACACGAGGAACTGCATGTTCGTGTGCGTCTCGTCGCGCGGGTCGAGCAGGTTGACGCCGGTGTCGGTCGAGAGTGACCAGTTGTTGTGCTTGCCCGAGCCGTTGACGCCCGCGAAGGGCTTCTCGTGCATGAGGCACACGAAGCCGTGGCGTTCCGCCGTTTCGCGCAGCACGCTCATCGTGATCATCTGGTGATCGACGGCGACGTTGGCGTTCTCGAAGGTGGGGGCGAGCTCGAACTGGCCGGGGGCGACCTCGTTGTGCCGGGTCTTCACGGGCACGCCGAGTTCGAACAGACGCCGCTCGACCTCGGCCATGAAGGCGAGGACGCGCTGCGGGATCGAACCGAAGTAGTGGTCCTCGAGCTGCTGGCCCTTCGGTGCGGGCGCGCCGAGGAGCGTGCGGCCGCAGATCAGGAGGTCGGGGCGCTGGTGCGCGAGCTCCGCGTCGACGAGGAAGTACTCCTGCTCGACGCCGCAGGTGGTGATGACCTGGTTGACGCCGTGGTCGGCGCCGAAGATGCGCAGAATGCGGAGCGCCTGCTTCGACACCGCCTGGATCGAGCGGAGGAGCGGCGTCTTCTTGTCGAGCGCCTCGCCGGTGTAGGAGACGAAGGCGGTCGGGATGCAGAGCGTCGCCTGATCGCCGGAGCGGTAGATGAACGCCGGGCTCGTCGCGTCCCACGCGGTGTACCCGCGCGCCTCGTACGTGTCGCGGATGCCGCCGTGCGGGAAGCTCGACGCGTCGGGCTCGCCCTGGATCAGCTGCGAGCCGCTGAACTTCTCGATGACGCTGCCGTCGGAGGTCATCGAGAGGAACGCGTCGTGCTTCTCGGCGGTCGTGCCGGTGAGCGGCTGGAACCAGTGGCAGTAGTGCGTCGCGCCGTGCTCGAGCGCCCAGTCCTTCATGGCGCCCGCGACCGTGTTCGCGATCGCCGGGTCGAGCGGCGAGCCGTTCCGGATCGTGCGCTGCAGGTTCATGAAGACGTCGGGCGGGAGCCGCTTCAGCATCACGTCGCCTGCGAAGACGAGCGAGCCGAAGATGTCGGAGGCGCACTGGTTCATGGTGGAGTCCCTGTTCGTGGTGGTGCCGGTGTTCATGTCGATGCGTTCGTCTTGAGCGGCAATGGGTGGGCGGCGCGACCTGAGTCCGGTTCAGGCCAAACCGCGAGTATCGGACACAATCCCCGGCCCCGCAAGGGCGTTTCGGCAGGGAATCACATCGGTTCCCCGGCGGCTTGCGCCGTGTGCCCACCGCCGGGCGGAAAGCGGAGTTCGGCTACTTTCCGCCCTGACTTGCGCCGCGCACCGGCTTTGGACTGCGCGGCTTGCGCCGGCCAAGCATGATCGAGAGCGGCCAGGTCGAATCGAGGGGAGTGCCGGTGAGTCCGGAGGGGGCGCCACCGCTTGAGGAAGGGTGCTTTCGACGCATCGGGTCGCCGATCCAGCCCTTCCGCCAGAAGAACGTGAGGAATCCGATCACGGAGAGGGCCATGAGGCCCAGGGCGAAGGGGTACCCGAACCGCCAGCGGAGTTCCGGCATCGCCCACGGCCCGTCGTGCTCGAAGTTCATGCCGTAGATCCCCGCGATCAGGGTGAGCGGCATGAAGATCACGCTGATGATGGTGAGCACGCGAACGATCTCGTTGAGGCGGTTGCTGGCGGCGTTGAGGTAGAGGTCGAGGAGGTGCTGCGCGCTGTCCTTCTGGAACTCGACGAGGTCGAGGAGCGCCCCGAGCTCATCCTGCAGTTCGCGCAGGGCGGCGAGGCGGGCCCGCGCGAGCCGCTCGTCCTCCTGCCGCACGGACAGCGAGGCCTGCAGGTTCGACA
>JBIIYI010000264.1:0-4729 GCA_044346895.1 Phycisphaerales bacterium | reverse complement strand
CGCCTGAATCAAGCAACGGCTGAACCAAGCCTTGGCTGAACCGAGCCGTGGCTTGATCGGATCGCGACGGAATCGAACACGCCCGCGGCGGGATGCCGCGGGCTGTTCGCTTTCCTGAGGTGAGATCCGGTGGAATCGCCGATGTGTCGACCTTGGGTCGACCTCGGGTCGCGACGGCCCGCTCGCGCGGGGCGAAGACAACAGGCCCCGCCAACTTCGCGCGGGGCCCGTAGGGGAGAAAGAAATGCCGCCTCCGGCAGGGACCGCCACCGGGCGGCGGTGCGTGGTCCTCGTCCGAACACATCTCTGGAGCCATCGTGACTCGCGGGGCTCTCCACGGCAGGACCGTGCGATTCCACGCACGACACAGCGCGCTGCGCAGAATCCGGTCGGGTGGTGGACCTCGACCTCGGCCGTCATCGGGAGTGGATGCGGTCGAGGGGCTCCCTCACGGGGCTTCCCATTCCTGTCCGTTTCGTTCCATCCGGAGTTCGGAGTCCACGCGTGGATCCGCGCGCCGGAGGCGACTCACCTGTAGGGGGAGGACGTGGGGGAGGGTTCGTCGGGATCCGGGGTTTCGGTGGAAATCGCGCGTGGATCGCGCGGCCGCTCAGGAAAGGGTGCCAAGCACGTGGCGAGCACCTGCCGGCACCTCCCGGCACGTGCCAGGCACCTCCCGGCACGTGCCGAGCACCACCGCCGCTGCGGACAGATGGCCTGTGGAAGGCTCCAATGAACGGGGAGAGTGGACGCGTCGCTCGGTCGTGGGAGGAGTGCAGGTCCCCCGGCACGTGCCGGCGGGTGCACGGCACCTCCCGGCACGTGCTTGGCACCGTTTCCGATCTCCGAGCTCCGCACCCGTTCCGCCCCGCGTCCCCCGCCACCGACGTCCGGCAATGGGGCGCATACCCTCCGAAATTCGCGAACCGCGAAGCCGCCTCGAGCGTTCTCATTCCCGTCCAACCCACGGTGTTCCGCAACGGCTCGGGACGGCCGACGGAACGAACAGGACCCGTGGAGCGGACACGCATCTTCTCCTCTCTCTCGCACCGCGCCGACCGTCAGGTCGGCGTGGTGCGTTTTGTACTCCGTCTCGGCGCAGACGCACGCCCCATCGCGCATCTCTCGAGGACGCGATGCACGTCGCCGTCGACGCTGTTGGCGGCGAGGCGTTCGAAGCGGATCGAGACCCCTCTTCCCCGCGGGGAAGAACGTGCGGCGTGCGGCAGGCGGGGGATGTCCCGATCGAACGGCGCCGCCGGCAATCCGAGAGCCAGCATCGAATCGATCGCCCGGCGCGCTCTCCGCGCGGCACGCTTTCCGCGCGGCACTGGGGTCGCGCGGCGTCACAGCAAGCCGAGCCGCCGCACGACTTCCTCGACATTCGCGCGCGAGTTGAACGCGCTGATGCGGAAATGTCCTTCGCCGCAGCGGCCGAAGCCCGCGCCCGGAGTCGTCACCACGCGCGCCTCGCGCAGCAGCCGCTCGAAGAACGACCAGCTGTCGCTTCCATCGGGGACCTTGCACCAGACGTACGGCGCGTTCTCGCCGCCCCAGGTCCTCCAGCCGAGCTTCCTGCATCCCGCGCGCAGGATGCGCGCGTTCTCCATGTAGAACTCGACGAGCGCAGCGACCTCACGCCTGCCATCCGCCGTGTACAGCGCCTCCGCGCCACGCTGCACCGCGTAGCTCACGTTGTTCGAGCGCGTGTTCCACCGGCGCGTCCACAACGGATGCAGCGCGACGGCCTCGCCCGCGCGCGTGTACGCCTTCAGCGACTTCGGCAGCACCGTGTAGCCGCAGCGCACGCCGGTGAATCCGCCCGACTTCGAGAAGCTGCGGAACTCGACGGCGCACTCGCGCGCGCCGGGGATCTCGAAGATCGACTTCGGCGCGCCGCCGCGGTTGAAGCACTCGTAGGCGGCGTCCCAGAAGAGGATCGCGCGGTGCCGGAGCGCGTACGCGACCCACGCCTCGACGAGCGGCCGCTCCATCACCGTCCCGGTCGGGTTGTTCGGCGAGCAGAGGTAGACGATGTCGGGCGGCCCGTCCGTCGCGAGCGTCGCGTCGTTCGGCACTTCCGGCACGAAGCCGTTCGACTCGGTGCACGCGATGTAGGTGATGCCGTCGTACCCGCCACCCGCGAGCGCGGGGCCGGTGTTTCCAAACATCACGTTCGCGTCGACATACGCGGGGTACACCGGGTCCGTCACCGCGACGCGATTGCCCGTGCCGAGGATCTCGAGGATGTTGCCACAGTCGCACTTCGAGCCGTCCGACAGGAAGATCTCGTCGTCCGCGACCTCGATCCCGCGCGAGCGGAAGTCGCCCTCCGCGATCGCCGCGCGCACGGATTCGTAGCCCGTGCCCGGTCCGTAGCCCTTGAAGGTGGCGCGGTTCGCCAGTTCGTCGGTCGCGGCGTGCATCGCGCGGATCGCGCTCGGCGGCAGGGGCTCGGTCACGTCGCCGATGCCGCAGCGGATGATGTCCTTCGCGAGTTCCGGCTGTTCCGCGGCGAAGGCGGAGACGCGCCGCGTGATCTCCGGGAAGAAGTAGCCGGCGGCGAGCTTCAGGTAGTTCTCGTTGACAAGGGCCATGTCGGTTCTCGGAGTTCGGGGGAGGGATGAATGTACGGAGATTTCACCCGCGACGGGGCCTTCCGCGATGCCGGACGCGATCCGGCGGGTAGCATCTCGGCTCCGTGCTGCAGTTCATCGCCGAGGCCTTCCGCGACTTCCGACACACCGGTTCCGTGTGGCCGTCGTCGCCCATTCTCGCGCAGGCGATGACCAGCGCGATCGCCGCGATCGACGGCCCGCGACGCGTGCTCGAGGTCGGCCCGGGAACGGGTCCGTTCACGAAGGCGATCCTTCGGAAGCTGCGGGCCGGCGACCACTTCGAGCTCGTCGAGATCAACCGGAACTTCTGTCGCAAGCTCGAGAAGGACGTCCTTTCCGGCTACCGCGAGCGGCACCCCAACGTCACCGTGCGCCTCCACTGCGCGCCGATCGAGGATGCGCGCGTCGAGGGACCGTTCGACGTGATCGTCTGCGGCCTTCCGTTCAACAACTTCCCGCCGAAGCTGATGCGGCAGATCTTCCGCCGCATGTTCGCGCTGCTGAAGGACGACGGCGAACTCGTCTACTTCGAATACGCGGGCGTGCGCGTGCTGAAGGGCCCCGTGATGGATCGCGCGGGCCGCGCGCGGCTCAAGCGGATCGACGCCTACGCGAAGTCGCTGCGGCGCCATCACGACGGGCAGAAGGAACTCGTCCTCGGGAACTTCCCTCCGGCCATCGCCTACCGCCTCAAGGGTGAGCGAAAGAACTCGACGCAGGCGAAGTCGGCGGGTAGCGCGAAGAAGGCCGTCGGCGGACGCCCGCGACCCGAACGCAAGAGCGCGTGACCCCCGCGCCGGGGAAGACCCCCGCGCCCGCAACCTGCTTCGCAACTCGTTCGCTCTGGCGAGCATGACGCGAAGGATCGTCGCCGCAGCGGCGACCGCGACGTGTCCGACCGCGTCAGAGCACGCCGGTGAACTTCTCGCCCGGCCTCATCGACAGCGCGAACCCGGCGAAGAGATGCGCGATCCGGTTGAGGTCGCGCAGGCTCGTCATCTCGACCGTCGTGTGCATGTAGCGGATCGGGAGCGACACGAGTCCGCACGGGATGCCGCCCTGGACGAAGATCGCGTCGGTGTCGGTGCCCGAACCGCCCGGCGTCGCGGCGCGCTGGAGTGGAATCGAGAGGCCGGCCGCGACCTCGACGAGCCGCGCGACCACCTCGGGCTGCATCGCGCCGCCGATGGCGATCTTCGGCCCGCCCGCCAGCTTGAACAGGCCGTGCTGCGCGTGGCTGATGCCGGGGCTGTCGGTCGCGTGGCCGACGTCGGTGACCAGCGCGACCGACGGCGCGAGCGTGCGCGCGATCATCTGCGCGCCGCGCAGGCCGACCTCCTCCTGCACCGTCGACACCGCGACCACGCGCACCTTCAGCTCGCCCGCGCGCTCGGCCACGAGTCGCAGCGCCTCCGCCGCGATCCACGTGCCGATCCGGTTGTCGAGCGCGCGCGCGACGACGAGATCGTCGCTCAGGTGCATGAATCCATCGAGGAAGACGCCCGCATCGCCGATCGCGAGGCGCGACTTCGCCTCGTCGCCGCTCGTCGCACCGATGTCGATGAAGAGCTCGTGCATCTTGCGCACCTTGCCCTCCGCCGCCTTGTCCTGGAGGTGGATCGCCGTCGCTCCGATGAGGCCGATCACCGGGTTCTTCACGCCGGGAACCGACGAGCGGAACTGGACGCGCTTGCCCACGATCGAACCCGTGTCGATGCCGCCGATCGCCTTCGCGTAGACGAAGCCCTTCTCGTCGAAGTGGTTCACCATCAGGCCGATCTCGTCGGCATGGCCGCAGATCGCGAGCGTCGGGACGCCTTCACCCTCGGGCCCGAACGACGCGAAGCAGTTGTTGTACGGGTCGTTCCACGTCCTCGTCGCGCACTTGCGCGCGTACGAGAGCCACACGCGCTGGCCGTCGCGCTCGAAGCCCGATGGGCTCGGCGTATCGAGCAGTTCCTTCAGGAACGCGAGGCTCTCGGGACGCATCGTGTCGGCGGGGCCCGGAGTGGACGGGGGGGTCGGGGAGGAACCGGTCTGCGAAGTGGCCATTCCCGCAGCATACGGGGCGGCGAAAGGGGCGGCGCAGGAAGCGCACGGTCGCTCGCGGG
>JBIIYI010000263.1:0-4747 GCA_044346895.1 Phycisphaerales bacterium | reverse complement strand
GCGATCGCGCGAAGACGCTCGAGATCGGGCGCGACGTGTTCGGCGCGTTCAGCCCCGAGCGCGAGGATCCGGGTCGCAAGTCGCACTCGACGAGCACGATTCCGAAGCTCGTCGGCGGCCTCGACGATGCCTCGACCGAACTCGCCGCGGCGGTCTACCGCAAGGGCGTGACCACGGTCGTTCCGGTGAAGACCGCCGAGATCGCCGAGAGCGCGAAGCTGCTCGAGAACATCTTCCGCGCGGTGAACATCGCGCTCGTCAACGAGATGAAGGTCGTCCTCGACGCGATGGACATCGACGTCTGGGAGGTCGTGCGCGCCGCCGGCACCAAGCCGTTCGGCTTCATGCCGTTCTTCCCGGGACCGGGCCTCGGCGGCCACTGCATCCCGATCGATCCCTTCTACCTCACGTGGAAGGCGCGCGAGTACGGTCACTCGACCCGCTTCATCGAGCTCGCCGGCGAGATCAACACCTCGATGCCGCACTACGTGGTCGACCGCACCGCAGAGGCGCTCAACGAGCAGGGCAAGCCGATGAAGGGCTCGCGCATCCTCGTGGTCGGCCTCGCCTACAAGGCCGACATCGACGACGTGCGCGAGAGCCCCTCGTTCGAGCTCATCGAGCTCTGCAAGGCGCGCGGCGCGCAGGTCGACTACTACGACCCGCTCGTGCCCGCGACGTGGGCCGGCCGCAAGCACGACCTCAAGATGACTTCGGTCTCCTACGACGACAAGACCATCGCCGGCTACGACTGCGTCCTCATCTCGACGGCGCACTCGAAGATGGACTACGGCGTGATCGCGCGCAACGCGAAGCTCTGCGTCGACACGCGCGACGCGATGCGGCCGTTCGAGCGCGAGATGGGCGCGCGGCTCGCCCGCGCGTAAGCGATGTCGACCGTTGCAGACGGTGACGACGGGCATACCGGTCCGGAGGCGACCCGCGGCGGTTTCGCGAGTTCCGCGCTGTCGGGATCGGTCCTGTCGACCGTTCAGACGGTCCTGAACAAGGTCGTCACCCTGTTCGCGATGTGGCTGATCGCGCGCCTGCTGTCGCCGGAACAGGTCGGTCTGGCGAACGTCGCGGTGACGGTCGGCGCATTTCTGCTGTTCATCTCGCCCACGGGGCTGGGCGACGTACTGCTCGCGGATCCGCGCCGTTTCGACGGCCTCTCCGGGGCCGCGCGCCGATTGGCCTACGCCGTCGGTGTCTCGTTCTGCCTCCTCCTCGTCGTCCTCGCGTACCCGATCGAATGGATGAGCGGGACGGTCGGGATCGGGTCCGTGCTCGTCTTCGTCGCGCTGCGACCGCTGGCCGATGCCGCGCTCGTGGTTTCCAGCGCGCGCATGCGGCTCGACCTCCGGTACCGTCAGATCGTGCTCGTCGACGGGTCGGCGATGCTGACCGGCACGACGATGTCCGTGCTCTTCGCCTGGCTCGGCGCGGGACCCGTGTCGATCGTCCTGCCGCCGATCATGGCGCTCGGCATACGGGCGTTCCTGTACGGACGCATCTGCGGCGCGAGGATCGATCGCACGGTCGTACCGGGAGCCGTCTCGCGGATCACGGGTCGATTCATGCTCGCGGCGATCGGCCAGTACGCACACGGGATCACGGGCATCCTCGAGCCGCTCGTCCTCTGGGCGTTCGCGTCCCAGAGCGAGCAGGGGTACTTCGCCCTTGCGTTCCAACTGGCGGTGCAGGCGAACGCGATCCTGTACACGCAGTTCTCCTCGGTGCTCCAGCCGATCTTCTCGCATCTCTCCCATGATCCCGCACGACAGTCCGAGGCGTTCCTGCGATCCCTGCGCATGACGGCCTCCGTCCTCGTTCCGGTCACGCTGGTGCAGGCATCGGTCGCCGAACCGTTTTTCCAGCTTCTGTTCGAGTCGAAGTGGGCGAGTTCGGTCGGAGTGTTCTTCGCCTTGTCGCTGGCGCAAGCCTCGGTCTTCACGGTCACGCTCTCCTTCACGATGCTGAAGGCGCAGGGAAGGTTCAAGACGGGTCTCGTCTGGCAGTTCTCGCAGGCGCTCGTGTCGGCGGGGGTCTTCGCACTCGGAGCCGAGTACTGCTCGGAGATGTGCGTCGGGGGTCTCGCGGCGATCGGAGTTCCCATCGAGCAGGATGCCGCCCGCGCGGTGGCGATCGCGGTCGCGAGCAGCGTGATGTGGGGCATCTCGTCGATCGTCGGCGTCGTGCTGTGCGGAAGCCGGACCGGGATCGGGATCGTCACGGCGACGAGGATCATCCTGCGTCCCTGGATCGTGACGGCCCCGTTCATGGCCGCGATGCTGCTGTCGTGGGACGTCATGGAAAGGAGCGTCCCGGCGACCTGGGCGTCCGTACTCATCGTCTTCGTGGTCGCGCCGGTCGTTCTGGTCGCCGCGATTCTCACGAACGCCCTCACCGACCGACGCGTACGGTCCGACTTCCTCACGCACGGACGGAAGGTCGTTGCCCGCGTGCTTCCCGGTCGCCTGGTTCCCTGAAGGATCTCGGACGTGCCCGTAAATCTGCTGTAGTTCGGCGGCATCGGAGCCGATGTCAGTCGGGAGTCCCGAATGCCACTCGATTGCATGGCGAACCTCGTACACGTCACCGTCCTGGCTCAAGGCCAGGAGCAGGCGGCGTCCGTCACCGGCGTCATCCGGATGGCGTTCGACCTGCTGCTGACTCCCGTCGGCTTCGTGGCCGTGGTGCTCGGGGCCGCCCTTCTCGGCGCGATCGCATTTCGGAAGGATGGCGCGTTCATCGGCGGTGCCGTGGTCGTCACATGCATGACCATGATGTACCACGACAACAAGTTCTTCGACAACACGCTGGTCGAGCCGCTGAACACGTTCCGAAACCTCACGAAGGTCGTGACGTTCGGCGTGCTATTCGCGCTGGCGCTGAACCTGTTGATCGCTCCCGGGAGTTCGAGGCGGCGCAAGGTCAACTTCGTGCTTGCGGCGTTCCTCTTCTTTCAGACGGTGTTCCTCTTCCGCATCGCGCTGAACGGCGACATCACGCGCGCAGGACTCGGATGGGTGGCGGACCTGCTGCTCTTCGCGACGCTCGGCGTCGGCTTCGCCAAGAAGGTGGAGCGCGACGAGGACGTCGACCGGTACCTCTCGATCTTCGGGTTCGCCGCGGTCGTGTTCGTCGTGCTCAACTCGATCCAGCTCGTGTTCGGATACCGCAACTCCGTGGCCGGAAACCGAATGCTCGGAATCTCGGGAAATCCGCAGTTGCTCGGCTACATCTGCGCGACGTTCATCGTCATCCTGACCCACCTCTTCTCTCGCAAGCCCCTCGGCTCGTGGAGTCGATGGATCTACGGCGTCACCCTTGGATTCCTGGCGCTGTTCCTCCTCTGGTCCGGTTCGCGAACCGCGCTCCTCTGCGCGGGAACCGGGCTGCTCGTCTACTTTCGGTTCCGCATCGGACGGTTCGCCATCGTGCTGGCGGTCGGAGCGATCGTCGTGCTGCTCGCGGCGATGTTCTTCAGCGAGAGCTTCGAGGGCATCGACCGGTTCGTGAGCGGCGAGAACACGCGACGCGGCGTCTGGCTGCGGCTGCTCGACGACTTCCGTCAGGCCCCGGTGTTCGGGACGATCAACATGCGCTCCGACGAGAACATCAGCAGCGCGGAGTCGACGTATCTCTCGACCCTCTCGCTGATGGGTATCTCCGGCGGCATTCCCCTCGCATTCCTCATCCTCGGCGTGATCGGCATGGGCGTGACCGCGCTGAGGGCGCGTCGGGCGGGCAAGGTCGATCCGGATCACGCGGATCTCATGCTCGCCGCCGTGGCGCTGATGCTCGTGGGCTCCGTGTTCGAGGGGTTCTTCCTCGGCATCCTCGCGTACGCGGTCGTTTGGAACTACATCATCATGGGTCTCAGCACCTTCTTCGGCGAGCGGCTCGCGATGAGTCACGAGGAGATCGCCGAGGTCAACGGACTCGCGGGAGAGGCGGAGGAGTACGAGCCGGAACCCGATGAACTCGAGCACGCCGATGTCGGCGAGCTGCGTCTTGGCGTCGAGGCCTCGCGCACGGCGCACGGCGCGACGTGAGCGGTGGTGGAGTGGCGCGACGGAGCGCCGTCGCGATTTCCCGGCTTCGGCGCACGCCAACGTCTCCACGCCCATAGTTTCACACCCATGCGTTCCGATCCCGCGCGATCCTGGCGCGACCGTCGATCCCGTGTTTGGAATCACGCGGTTCCACGACGCCCACGACGCCCACGACGCCCACGACGTCCGCAGGGTGCTCAGGGCGCGCGCACGGCTTCGTAGTCCGGCGCCACCGGCTCGGACGTGACGTCCCATCGGCCGACGGCTCCGTCGTCGAGCGAGACGATCGAACCCGTGCGTCGGTCGCGGAGCGCCACGACGCCGGGCTTCGCGGTCGTCCGCCAGATCCACGAACCGTTCGGGCGCTGTCCGCCGCTGGTGACGACGTCCGCCAGATACGAGATCGGGGCGCTCGTCGCGTGGCGCACGACGACGCCCTGCAGTCTGGTGTTGAGATCGCGCAGGACTCGATCGAGGCGACGGGCGCCGCCATCGCGATCGGGCACCGTCGCCCATGGTCCGGTCTCTGGATTGTCGACCGTGGTCGGATTCCAGAAGTTGAACATCTCGGCGCCGTGGAGCGCGAAGTGCCGGACCATCTCGTCCCAGTAGCGCTGATCGGCCGGATAGGCGACCTGGCCGGTCATCCCGGGCCAGTGGGAGAACGCGACCCATGGTTGGAGCGGCAG
>JBIIYI010000262.1:0-4758 GCA_044346895.1 Phycisphaerales bacterium | reverse complement strand
CATCCAGAGCGAGGATTTCTTCCAGTGGTTCGTCAGGCGCAACACGAACGTCTTCCTCGTGACCTGCGGCCACTTCCACGAGGAGTTCAGGCAGGTCTCGACGAACGTCGTCGGCAAGCCGATCCATGAGGTGCTCGCGGACTTCCAGGACGACCCGAACGGCGGGGACGGCTGGCTGCGCATCATGCGCTTCGACACCTTCGCGAACGTGATCGACGTCGACACCTACTCGCCGACGCTGCAGGCGATCCGCACCGCGCCGGAAAGCGACTTCAACCTGCCGGTCGCGTTCGACGACTACCGTCTGCCCGAAGGCGTGCGGTTCAAGGCGTTCCAGCACGGCGTCGCGGGCTATGCGGGCACGCAGGACACGTGGGTCAGCCAGGACAACCCGAACACGAGCTACGGCAACAACGACACCCGCTGGGTCGACGACGACACCGCGAATTCGCTGTTCGCCGACTACCGCGGGCAGGGCCTCATCCGTTTCGATGGCGCGATCGGCGCTGCCGGCGTTCCGGCGGGCTCGACCATCGTGAAGGCGACGCTCGTCCTCGACATCGCCGACGACATCGACACGCCGCTCTACAACCCGGTGTTCTACGTGCATCCGGTCATCCGATCGTGGGACGAGAACTCGACATGGAACTCGCTCTCGGGCGGCCTCTCGGTCGGCGCCGACCTGCTGCCTGCGATCGGACAGTTCCTCGGCGACAACGTGCCGAACTCCGAGACGATGCGCCGCATCGATCTCACTTCGACCGTCGCCTCGTGGGCGGCGGGCACTCCCAATCACGGCATCGCGATCCTGCCGCAGATCATCAGCGGCAACGACGACGGCATCGAGATCTGGACGAGCGAATCGGGCAACGCGCTGCTCCGACCGCGACTCGAGGTCACGTTCATTCCGCCGACGCCCACGAACATCGCAGATCTCGATCGCGACGGTCTCGTGGGGGGCGCGGATCTCGCCATCCTGCTCGGTTCCTGGGCGACGCCGAGCCCGATCGCCGATCTCGACAACGACGGCACGGTCGACGCGCAGGACCTCGCGATCCTCCTGTCGAACTGGGGCTGACGCCCATCGCGACGAGGAGGAGGATGTCGGGTCCGGAGCCCCGCGATCACGCGTCCGCGCTCGCCGCAGGGCGCGTCACGCGATCAGGCCATCGACCGCGGCGCCGTGAACATCCGTCAGGCGATACTGCCGACCCTGATGACGGTAGGTCAGCCGCTCGTGGTCGATGCCGCAGAGCCGGAGGACGGTCGCCTGCATGTCGTGGACGTGCACGGGGTCGCGGGCGATGTTCCAGCCGAAGTCGTCGGTCGCCCCGTGGACATGGCCCGCGCGCACGCCGCCGCCCGCCATCCACATCGAGTAGGCGCGCCCGAAGTGATCGCGGCCCGACGGATTGCCGGAATCGCCCTGCCCGAACGGCGTTCGGCCGAACTCGCCCATCCAGAGGACGAGCGTGTCGTCGAGGAGCCCCCGCTGCCTGAGATCCCGCACGAGCGCGGCACTCGGCTGATCCGTGTCGCGGCACTGGACCGCGAGATGCGAGTGGAGGTTCCCGTGCTGATCCCAACCGGAGTGCATCAGCTGCACGAAGCGCACGCCGCGCTCCGCGAGGCGTCGTGCGATCAGGCAGTTGTTGGCGAAGGTGCCCGGGACGAGTGCGTCCGGGCCGTACATCTCGACGACCGACTTCGGCTCGTTCGCGAACTCGAGGAGGTCGGGCACGCTCGCCTGCATGCGGAAGGCCATCTCGTACTGCGCGATGCGCGTGTCGATCGCCGCGTCGTGGCCCGTCTCCGCCGCGCGCAACCGGTTGAGTCCGGCGAGTCGGTCGAGAAGCGCGCGCCTCGACGCGCGCGACACGCCCTCCGGATTCGTGAGGTACGGCACCGGATCCGCGCCCGGTCGGAACCGCACGCCCTGATGGCGCCCGGGGAGGAATCCGTTCGACCAGTAGTGCTCGTAGAAGAGCTGTCCGCAGCTCTTCTCGCGGTCGGACGAGGTGAGGACGACGAAGCTCGGCAGTTCCTCGCATTCGGTGCCGAGGCCGTAGGCGAGCCAGGACCCCATCGCGGGGCGTCCGGGCTGCTGCGAGCCCGTCATGAAGAAGGTCACGCCCGGCGAGTGGTTGACGGCCTCCGTGTGCATCGAGCGCACGACGCAGAGTTCATCCGCGATGCCACCGATGTGGGGAAGGAGTTCGCTGATCTCGATCCCCGACGCGCCGCACTTCCGGAACGGCTTGATCGCGGGAAGCGCGGGCCACTTCGCGTAGCCCGAGGACATGGTCGAGAGGCGCGTCGCGCCGCGCACCGACGCGGGGATGTCCTGTCCGGCGAGCCGCGCGAGCTCCGGCTTCGGGTCGAAGAGATCGACGTGCGAGGGCCCGCCCCCCTGCCAGAGGCAGATGATCCGCTTCGCGCGCGCGGCGAAGTGCGGGAGGCCGGCGAGACCGGCGTGCGTCGCGCCTGCCTCCGATCCGGCTGCGGCACGCGGCCCGCCGCCTGCGACCGCGTCCCCGGCCGCGAATCCATCCCGCGCCGCGAATCCGTCCCGCGCCGCGAGCGCGGCGAGCGCGACGCCACCGATCCCGTGGAAGGATGACCGCAGGAAGTGGCGGCGCGTCCAGTCGGGCCGGGCGTCCTCGGGCGTACCCGCGGGGATGGAGGGCGTCGCGTCACTCACGGGTCAGGGCCTCGTCGAGATTGAGGATCGCGAGGCACGCGGCGGCGAGCGCGCGATCGCCCGCGGCGCCGGACGACGCCTCGTGCGCCGCGCGTTGATCCGCGAGCAGCGCCGCGAGCAGCGCGCGTTCGGATTCGTCAGGCGTGCGCGCGGTGACATGCTCGAACGCCCGCGCGAGTCGCTCGCGATCATCCGACGTCTCGGCTGCGACGCGCGCCGCGAGCGCCGCGGCGGCCTCGATCCACGTCGGGTCGTTCAGCATCGTGAGCGCGTGCAGCGGCGACGCCGTCGCCGGCGTGCGCACGGTGCAGCGCTGCCGCTGCGAGCTGTCGAACATGTTCGCGGGCGCGATCGTGCGTCGCCAGAAGGTGTAGATGCTGCGTCGATGGAGATCCGCGCCCGACGACGTCGGGTAGGTGAAGTCGCGCTCCTTCGTGATCGCGAGCGGCTCCCACACGTTCGCCGGCTGGACGGGGTAGACCGGCGCACCACCCATCCGCTCGGTGAGAAGCCCGCTCGAGGCGAGCGCGACGTCGCGCAGCACCATCGCCGGCATCCGGAAGCGCGGCGCGCGCGCGAGGAGGCGATTCTCCGGGTCGCGCGCGACCAGTTCGGGCGTCGCGCGGCTCGACTGGCGGTAGGTGCGGCTGGTCACGATCAGCCGGTGCAGCGCCTTCATGCTCCAGCCCTCCGCGCGCAGCCGCACCGCGAGCGTGTCGAGGACGTCCTGATGGAGCGGCCGGTCGCCCTGGACGCCGAAATCCTCAGGCGTGCGCACGAGTCCGTCGCCGAAGAAGGTCTGCCACGCGCGATTCACGGCGACGCGCGCTGAAAGCGGGTTCCCCTCGGCGAACAGCCACCGCGCGAGGCCGAGCCGGTCGCGCGGAGCATCCGGCGGAAGCCCCGGCAGGAACGCCGGCGTCGCGAACCCGACCGGATCGGCGGGCGCGAGATACTCGCCGCGCGCGAGGATGCGCGTCTCGCGCGGCGCGTCGTCCGACATCGTCATCACGCGCGGCCACTCCTCGCGCAGGAAGCGCTCGAGCTCGGCCTTCGCAGGATCGCGCGCCGCCGCATCGTCGCCGGCCGCCGCCACGGCATGCTCGAGCGCCGACCGCCGCGCGCGCTGCGCCTCGCTCGCAGGCTCGATCCACGGCCGCGCGAGTCGGAAGCGCCCGTCGGCGACGTCGACGATCCCCGATTCGGGCACGCGGTTGAACGCGTCGAGCAGCGCGTAGTAGTCGCGCTGCGTCACCGGGTCGTACTTGTGGTCGTGGCACTGCGCGCACGAGACCGTGAGCCCGAGCCACGTGGTCGCCGTCGCGTCGACGCGGTCGAACATCGCGATCCAGCGGTTCTCCTCCGGGATCGCGCCACCCTCGCCGTTGAGGAGGTGGTTCCGGAGGAACGCGGTCGCAAGCCGCGACTCGTCGGTCGCGCCGGGCACGAGGTCGCCCGCGAGCATCAGGGTCGAGAGCCGGTCGTAGGGCACGTCCTCGTTCAGGCTTCGCACGAGCCAGTCGCGCCACATCCACTGGAAGGTGTCGCCATCCTGCTGGAAACCGTTCGAATCCGCGTAGCGCGCGGCGTCGAGCCACGGAAGCGCCTGCTTCTCACCGTAGCGCGGGCTCGCGAGCAGGCGGTCGACCGCGCGCTCGTAGGCGTCCGGCCGCGCGTCGGCGACGAACGCCGCCACCTCGTCGACCGTCGGCGGAAGGCCCGTCAGGTCGAGCGTCGCGCGGCGGAGGAGCGTGGCGCGATCGGCCTCCGGCGACAGCGCGAGGCCTTCGTGCGCGAGCCGCGCGGACACGAGCGCGTCGATCGGATGCGATCCGGCCGCGACCTCGGTCGCGCGCGGCGGCACGAACGCCCAGTGCGGCTCGTAGCGCGCCCCCTCGGCGATCCAGCGCTCGAGGACGCGGCGCTCGCGCTCTTCGAGGGAACGGTGGGAGTCGGGCGGCGGCATGACGCTGCGCGCATCCGTCGAGCGGATCCGCCCGACGAGCTCGCTCCGACCCGGCTGCCCCGGGACGATCGCACGCGCGGCGAGCGCGGAC
>JBIIYI010000261.1:0-4770 GCA_044346895.1 Phycisphaerales bacterium | reverse complement strand
CGCCCGAAGCGGCGGATCGACCACGGAACGCAGCCAGCCGGACCCGGGGCGCGGGAGTTCGATCGGGACACGTTGCGTCGGAGTCGCCACGGCGCCATTGTCCCGACTCGGAACATGCCGACAAGCGCATGCGTGCTCGTTCAACCGGGTTTGAGCAAGACTTGAACGATTTCCGATTGCAGCGATGCCGCTCGCGGAACCCCGCGGAGCATGAAGCCCCCGCGGCGCACGCCCCCCGCGGCGAGCGAAAACCCCCGCGGCGAGCCGCGGGGGTTTTCGAAGTCGTTGAAGGTCACCGAGCCGGCCAAGCCTGGCTCAGCGGCGGCGACGGCGGGCGCCGAATCCGCCGAGAGCGGCGAGCGCGAGCACGCCAGGCGCCGGGACCATGCGAATCTGGTCCTGGGCGGTGGCGCTCAGCCAACCTTCGGTGGAGGTCGTCTGGAAGCCACCCTGCCCGAGCGATGCGACCATGGCGTTGTAGATCGTGAGACCCTCGCCGGCCAGATTCGATCGGAACGCGCCGGTCTGGAGCGACATGCGGCTCACGATCGTCGAGAGGTCCGACGTGTTGAAGTTCTCGTTGATGATCTCCCACACGAGCGCGTTGAAGGCCGCGGCAGCTGGATTTGCGTTGCCTGCGCTCGAGATCACGCGGCTGTCGGCGCCGAGCCAGCGCGCCATCGCGTCGGTCATCACCGCGGCCTTCGCGAAGCCCATCGGGCCCGGCGCCGGCGGCGTCTGCGGAACGAGATCCATCGAGACCACGTCGAACGCGTACGAGTTCCCGACCGTGACGCCCTGATAGACCTGGGCGCACCAGGTCACCGTGGTCGAACCGTCGCCGAGGTCCCAAAGGCGCTCGGAGAGCTTCAGACCTGAGTAGTTCACGGCCGCGGTCGAATCCCAGACCAGGCTCGACTTGTAGGCGCAGTTCCACTGTTCGTAGGCGCCAACGCCGAGGTAGATGCCCGAGACGCCGCCCGCCGAGGCCGACGACACGAGAGCGAGCGACAGAAGGCACGGAAGGGAAAGATGGGACTGATTCACCGAAACTCCGTTGGCCGTTGGGGCCGGAAATGCACGCACTCGTGAGAACACACGCCCTCTCCGGTCCGGTCGACTTGCAGCCCGTCGATCCCAACCGAAGACACTTGGCACGCCGACTCGGGACGGCGCACCGAACAGACCGACGGTCGCGCGTGCGAATCCGCCGCGCGGCCCGAGAGGCGCTCGGCACGAGCACCCCTCTTCAGACAACTCCGGTCGCCCCAAGACGCCTCAACGGCGCCCGACACGACTGGAGCCCCACAGGAGCGCCACTGGCCAGGCCAGCGTTCGCGCTCGCAATCACCCGGAGACAGACATGAAGGAAGCCCTGACCCACCCTCATCTCCGGCACGGCTGCCCCATCGCCCCCGCACGTGCCTTGCGCGCACTGAGGTGCGCGGCGGCATCGAGGCGAAGGTTGCCGACGAGAAATCAGACCATGCAGCCCCAACCAGGGACTAAACGGGCGCGAGACACTTCGCGCAGGTGGGAAGAGCGGCCCACGGGCGGTTTCTGCGCGACGAACCCCGGGTTCTTTCAGAATTTTTGATTTCTCTCGACCCAACGAGCGGGCGCGAGACCGGCGGAAGTGCCACGCCGTCGCGCGGAATCGGGTGGTGGAAGGGTGCAGGAAGGAGCAGCAAGCCAAACCTCTCGGCTACTGATTCCAAACGATGAGCCCTGGAGCCCGGGGACCGACGCGATCGGAAACGAAGATCGCGGTCGACTCCTGGGAGCCCGAACTTGGCGGGGGTGGGTATGGAGCGTCCGGACGGACGCGACGCGGGACAGGGACAGTACGGAACACACGCGGAGGCAGCCGCCGACCACGCGGCGACTTCAAACCAGGCCCGGTCAAGCAACCGTGCCCCCCAGCTCCCCTACCGCACACGCACAGAAGCCCAAAGGGTACCCCTCTGGAGCGACACGGCGGCCCTAGGCGCGACCGGATCGGGGAACCCCGAGGGAAACGGCGGGCCCCCGAGCAAGCAGCCCGATCCGGAACCGCCGCCGAGGCCCTCCGGGCGGCCCCGGGAAAGCGAAACGACGGCCCGCCGCCCTCCGCAGCGAGTCGTGAACATAGGACGTTCCAGACTCAAGGCGAATCAGACCGCGTCATTCGGATCCGAATAGCGCGGGATGCCGTCGGGCGCCCGCCCGAGAACACGTTGCCGGTCCGACTTCAGGCAAACTCACGCCGGAGGACGCGCAGGCCGTCGGTCAGTGCCTTGATGTGCGCGGCCTCATGGGCGGCGGAGATCTGCACACGCAGACGCGCGTGCCCCTCGGGAACGACCGGGAATCCGAAGCCGATGACGAAGACGCCGAGTTCGAGCAGGCGCCTCGACATTGCGATCGCCTTGGCCGTGTCGTGCACGATGATCGGGCAGATCGCGGTCGGGCTCTCGAGCACCTCGAACCCAGCGTCGCGGATGCCCGCGCGGGCGGCGTCGACGTTCGCGCGCAGCTTCGCCACGCGCTGAGGCTCACGCATCAGGACCTCGATCGCCTTCTCGGCGCTGCACGCGATCGTGCACGGGAGCGCGTTCGAGAAGAGGGTCGGACGTCCGCGCTGGATCAGCAGGTCGATCGCCTTCCGCGAGCCGGCGATGTAGCCGCCCGCCCCGCCGCCGAGCGCCTTCCCGAGCGTGCCCGTGATGTAGTCGATCTGGGTGCCGGCGAGGCCCTGGTGCTCGTGGGTGCCGCGGCCGGTCTTCCCCATGACGCCCGTTCCGTGCGAATCGTCGACCACGAGGTATGCGCCGAACTCGTCGCAGATCTTCCGCATGGCGGGGAGATCCGCGATGTCGCCTTCCATCGAGAAGACGCCGTCGGTGACCACCCAGATCGTGCCGGTCATCTCGGGATTTGCCCGCGCTTCCGCGAGTTTCTGCCGCAGCGCGTTCAGATCGTTGTGGCGGTAGACCGTCTTGAGGAGACCCTTCTTGATGACCGCCGCGAGACGCACGCCGTCGATGATCGACGCGTGGTTGAGTTCATCGGAGATGATGATGTCGCCGGGCTCGCAAAGCGTCGGGAAGATCGCCTCGTTCGCATTCCAGCAGCTCGTGAAGGTGTACGACGCCTCGACGCCGTAGAACTCGGCGATGCGCGCCTCAAGCGTGTGGTGGCAGTCGAACGTGCCGCAGATGAAGCGCACGCTGGCGGTGCCCGCGCCGTACTTGCGGATGCCCGCGATGCCCGCCTCGACGACCTCGGGGTGGTTTGCGAGACCGAGGTAGTTGTTCGAGCAGAAGCACGCGACTTCGCCGTAATCCTTCAGCCTGACGGTCGCGTCCATCGGACCCTGAATCGTCTGCAGGTGCTTGAGCTGCCCGTTTTCGCGAAGCGTCTCGAGGATCTGCTGCGTGCGCGAGGGGAAGGTCGGAACGGCGAGCGAAGGCGCGGCGGATTGCATGGGTCGGAGTCTACAGGCGTTCGGCGCAACGAACACACACCATTTCGCGGGCTGCCCTCAGTGCCCAACTCGGCCTGCATCTTCGAGAGTTCAGGCTTCCAGCCAGCCACAGTCCAACGAAAAACCTAGTTCACTCGAAGCGAAGACCCGCCAAGGCCCCGACTTGGCAGTACCGGGATGCCCAGTTGACGGGCGGCATCCTGCATGGCGCGGTCAAGCGTGGCGAGCGTCGCACGAAGTTCCTCCGCGAGCGCGACGTAGCAAGCGTCGTACATCGAGAGTCGATGGAGTTCGGCAATGTGCAACGCACGCGCGTACCTTCGCTCCGTCAAGGCAGGCTCGAGCACAAGGTCCACAATAGCCAGACGCCTTCGGATCTCGCCAGCAAGGAGCGATGTCGGCATGTCGTTGAGGCGATGTACACTGCTCGCCGATGCGGAAGGATCAGATCGACGACCAAGTTTTCTACGATTCGAAATGACCGTGTTCGCGAGTTCAAGCAGCACAAAGTCAGGCGCCACAAGCCCACCGCTCCGCGATGCCTCGATCTCCTCGATCTCCCTGATCTCCTCGAGTACGCCCTCCGCGGCACGCTCTTCGAAGAAGACCCCCGAGAGGATCGATGCGTCGACAATGATCATCGCAATCCCTCCCTTGCGATGCGCTTCCATTCCTCCGGCGTATGGGAGATACCTGCCTTGCGCAGGACCTCCCGATCGGCCGCGCACTCATCGCGGAGTCGCCGCCATTTCTCGGCAAGCGTTGGGGCGGGCACATCGCCGCCGCCCTCCTGCGCGCGGTAGGCACGCAGTCGAGCGACGCGCTCCCCGTGGCGGACGATGACAATCTCCTCGCCGCGTTCGACCGCGTCGAGGAGTTCCGAGAGTTTGGCTTTGGCTTCTGTGAGTGTGACGACGCGAGCAATCATGCGCCAAGACTAGTCTGACTAGTCAGACTAGTCAACTTCAAACTTCGAAGAATGGCGAGCACAAAGCGCGCCTCACTCCGGGCACGCTCCCCAGCTGCCGAGGACGAGCGCAAGGTCCTGGGCGTCGACGATGCCGTCGCGGCTGGCATCAGCCGGGAACTCGCCGGATCCCTCCGTCCCCCATGCGGTCAGGATGGCGGCGAGGTCGATCGCGTCGACAATGCCGTTGGAGGTGATGTCGCCGGGGCACGGGTCGCCGACAAATCCGACACCGTGGAACTGGCCAACCGCAATGCGAACAACGCGGGTTGCCGGCACGTTGCGCTCTCCATTTCCGTTGTAACCCCACGACTCCAGCGTGCCGTCAGGGCGCAAT
>JBIIYI010000010.1:0-15503 GCA_044346895.1 Phycisphaerales bacterium | reverse complement strand
GGCGCCGACTCGCACGGTCTTGTCGGCGATGGCGACGTCGACGTGTCCGAGCAGGAAGTAGGCGTCGCGCACGCTGGCGATGCTCTTGTCGATCTTGTACCGCGAGTAGATGTCGCCGCGGTGGATGAAGAGGAGTCCCTCGATCTGCGCGGGCTCGAGCACGCCGAGCGGCTTCGGACCCTCGGCGCCGAGACCCTCGATCACGACGTTCCGCAGGCGGTAGCGGCGTCCCTCGCTCACGACGAAGACGACCTTCGCCTCCTTCGAGTCCGAGGAGATCTCGATGCGGCGGTCGACGCGCACGTCGACGAATCCGCGGTCCTTGTAGAACTTGTCGAGCGCGGCGACGTCGTCGACGAGGCGGTCCTCGTCGAGCTCGCCCTTGCCGAAGAGCGGCACGGCCGTGCCCGTCTTGATCTCCGACGAGAGTTCGCGCGCCTCGAAGCTCTCGTTGCCGACGAAGAGGATCTCCTTCACCTTGACGCGCGGGCCCTCGACGATGCGGAGGATCAGGATCCCCGAGTCCTTGAGGAGGTTCTCGTCGACGGTCACCTCGGCGAGGTAGTGGCCGCGCTTGCGGTAGAGGTCCTTGATGCGCGTGACCGACTGCTCGAGGAGGAAGTCGTCGCGCGGGCCGCCGGCGTAGAGCGGGATCGCCTTGCGGAGCTCCTGATCGCTGATCAGCTTGTTGCCGACCACCTGGAGGTCGCGCACGATGGGCTGCTCGACGAGCACGTACGTCAGCTCGACCGAGCCGTCGGGAAGGACGGTCGCGATCGCGTCGACCGTGTCGAACTGCCCGAGCCGGTAGAGCGTCGAGACGTCGATGCGCACCGCCTGCGCCTCGAAGGGCTGTCCCGCCGCGACGCGGATGTTGTTGAGGATCTCGCGTTCGGTGACCCGGTCGAGCCCCTTGAAGACGACCTTCGAGATCGGTCGGTCGGCGAGCGTCTCGTCGTCGAGCGCGGCGACCTGCGCGGCCGCGGGTGCGGCCAGCGCGATCGCGAGCGCCAGCGGCGCGAGTATGCGCGCGCCCCGCGGTCGCAGCAGGACGTGCATGCCGAGCGCGGTCCACGGGGACGCCGCGCGCCGCGCGGGCCCTCGCCCGGCATCCATCTCGTCGATCGGTTCGCGGCCATTCGGCGGCATCGCGGCGCAGAATAGCGGTTCCGGGAAATCTGCGCGTGGCGCGAGCGGTGGCGGGGCGGCAGCGGGACGGATACTCTCCAAGCCATGACGACCGCCACCGAGATCAAGCGCACGCCGTTCCACTCCCTCCACCTCGACCACAAGGCGAAGATGGTGGAGTTCGCGGGCTACGACATGCCGATCGCGTACGGCTCGATCATCGAGGAGCACAAGTGGTGCCGGTCGAGCGCGGGCTTCTTCGACGTCTCGCACATGGGCCGGCTGCGGTTCAGCGGTCGGCACGCGCGGCGCTTCCTCGACCACGTCTGCACCCGCCAGATCTGCGGCATGCAGGCCGGGATGGTGCGCTACTCGCTCATCTGCAACGAGCGCGGCGGCGTGCGCGACGACGTGCTCGTCTACTGCGTCGACGAGGACGAGTACCTCATGGTCTGCAACGCGTCGAACCGCCACAAGCTGCTCCAGCACTTCGGGGAGCGGAAGGGGCAGTTCGCGTTCAAGCTCGAGGATGAGACCGATTCGACCGCGATGGTGGCGATCCAGGGTCCGAAGGCGATGGACCTCATCTCGAGGATGTCGAGCACGATCCCCACGATGAAGCGCTACCGCTTCATGGTGAAGAACCTCGTCGTGATCAAGCTGCTCGTCTCGCGCACCGGCTACACGGGCGAGGACGGCGTCGAGGTGATCCTGCCCTCGTCGATGGCGAAGCTCGCCCTCGGCATGGTCCTCAAGGACATGGGCGGCTCGTCGAGCGTCGTGAAGCCCGTCGGGCTCGGCGCGCGCGACACGCTGCGCATGGAGGCGGGGATGCCGCTCTACGGCCACGAGATCACGGAGGACATCGATCCGGTGTCCGCGGGTCTCGAGTTCGCGATCAAGTTCGACAAGGGCATGACCGGCGGACCGGACGACGAGCGCACGGGCACGTTCATCGGACAGGAGGCGCTGCGCAAGATCAAGGCCGACGGCCCCGCGCGCCGCCTTGTCGGGCTCTTCGTCGAGGGGCGGCGCTCGCCGCGGCAGGGGATGCCCGTGCTGCACGGCGGAAGCGTCGTCGGTGAACTCACGAGCGGATGCATCTCGCCGACGCTCGATCGCGGCATCGCGATGGCGTTCGTGCCGTCCGCGCTCGCGGTCGAAGGCACGGCGTTCGAGGTCGATCTCGCCGGCAAGGGCATGACGCCCGCGGTCGTGACCAAGCTGCCGTTCGTGAGCAATGTCTGAGCGGTCGCCGCGTGTTTGAGCGGTCGCCGCATGTTTGAGCGGTCGCCGCTGCGGCGGCTCCCTCTGGTGGGGATTTCGTCGAGCGTGGTTTGCCGCGTCTTTGAGCGGTCGCCGCGTGTTTGAGCGGTCGCCGCTGCGGCGGCTCCCTCTGGTGGGGATCGCGTTCTGGTGCGGATCGCGTCAAGCGTTGGTCTCGGGCGCGCATCGCCGCACGGACTTCTTCGCGATCGGATTCGTCATCGCGCAAAAACACGGTCCCCCGCCTTGCGGGCGGGGGAGCCGTTCATCTTTCTCCGCGTCCGGAGACGATCCGGTGGGGAGTTCCGTGGTGGTCGCGCACGTCGAGGCCGACGCGCGCAGACCGAAAGGTTAGCCGATCCTCGCGTCGCGTCGCGAGATCGGGATCGGTCGTGGCGAAGGTCGGCGGGATTCCGGTTCGGCCACGCGCGGTTCCTGCCGCTGCATCTCGCGGCGCCCGATGCGTCGTGGTTCACCCGCGTCGTCCGGCTCCTGCATGAGTTGCCGGAGGAAGCGGAGCGGACGGTCGTCGGTGATCTTCTGCTGGAGGCGGCGCAGCGCCTCGACCTCGATCTGCCGCACGCGCTCGCGCGTGAGCCCGACCTCGCGGCCGATCTGCTTCAGCGTGAGCGGTTCCTTCCCCTCGAGTCCGTAGCGCAGGCGGATGACGCGCGCATCGCGCTCGTCGATCTGCTCGAGCAGCTGGAGCACCAGACGGAACTCCTCGCGGCGGGTGACGGACTCCTCGGGCCTGCTGTGACGGTGATCCTCGAAGAGTTCGTGCAGGTCCGGGCCGTCGCCGTTCTCGTTCGAGGGCGATTGGCTCGGCGCGTTGTACGCCTTCACCGCGCGCCGCACGACGACGAGCTTCCGGACGGGGATCTTGAGATCGTCGGCCAGTTCCTGCGTCGACGGCTGGCGCCCGAGCTCCTCCTCGAGCCGGCGCGACGCCTCCTTGCAGCGGGCGATCAGGTCGACCATGTAGGCCGGGATGTGGATCGGCTGGACGGCGTTGATGAGCGTGCGCTTGATGGCCTGCTTGATCCACCACGACGCGTAGGTCGAGAAGCGCGCTCCCTGCGCGGGGTCGAAGCCCTCGACCGCGCGGATCAGGCCGATATTGCCTTCCTCGATGAGGTCGGCGAGCGACAGCCCGCGGTTGGCGTAGTTCTTCGAGATCGAGATCACGAGGCGCAGGTTCGCCCGGATCATCCGATCCTTCGAGGCGAAGCAGTTGTCGTTGATGATCTTCCAGCCGAGCACCTTCTCCTCCTCCGCGTTGAGGAGGGGAACCTCGTTGATCTGGCGCAGGTAGAGCTGAAGATCAGACTGCAACGACGAACGACCCATGGGAACCTCGCTTGGGGGACGAACAAACGTGGTCCGTCGGTCGAGCGGGGGGCCTCGGTCCTGCGCGCGGACAACGTCGCGCGGGAATCGCGGCACTCCGTCCGAGGATTCCTTGCCGCTGGTCGTCGTCGGGACCCCGCCAGGCTTCCGAAGCCTCGCGAGGTCGCAGTCGAGCGACCTTCGGCGGCCCTTCCGTGATGAGGCATCGAGCGGGCGGCCGCTGCATGACGCAGCGCGGGCCGGATGCGCTTCGTGCGCTTCCGTCCCTGACAGCTCCCTCGACGCCGCACTTCCGTGTGGGCGGAACTCTCCGCGCGATTCGTGGGTTCGAGCCCGCCTCGGGCTCGTCCGCTCCTCGCGCGCAACCTCTGGAACACAACCTCCGTCTGGTGCGTCGGCTCAGCCCAGCCGACGCTTGACAGCATATACAGCGCCTGCGGAACCTTGTGTTCGATTCAAGACGAGTGGTGCGAACTTTCCGTTTGGATGGGCCGATCGATCATCCGGAGCCGATCGCCATGGACGTGGATCTCGACCACCTGCTCAGGGACTTCCCATACGAACCGGGCCGGCTGAACGCCCGGCTCATCCGGCTCGAGGACGGTCGGGAGGTGCTCCAGGTCCGCGTCGAGATGGGACTCCTGCAGATGGAGGCCGAGGGGCGGCCCGACCGGAAGGAACTGCGGTTCCATCCGTCGGAAACCGTCCCGACCCCGCTGGGGCCGGCCAACGCCGCGGCCATCCGGCTCGAACTCGTCCAGTTTCAGCAGCGGGCGATCGCGTTTCTGGCGATCGGAGAGCCCCGTCGGGCGCTCGCCGACGCCGATCACGTGCTTGCGGGAGCGGCGCACCTCGTCCGCTGGGCTCCGGAGCAGGAAGCCGAATGGGCCGAAGGCGCAAGGTTCTCGGCCATCGTCCTCCGGACCCGGGCGGCGGCGTCGATGCTGGCCATCGGCGGCCGGGGCCGGGAAGCGGGAGCGATCATCGATGCGGGGCTTGCACTCCTCCGCGATTCAGCCGAACGGAGCGGGATCGGCGAGCATTTCGACGCGCTCGGCGACGTCACCGCGCTGCGCGCCCTGCGCGAGACGCTCGTGCCGCAACTGCCGCCGGCGCAGCGCTCGGAACTCGAGTCGCGACTTCGCGCTGCGATCCAGAGCGAGAACTTCGAACTCGCGGCGATCCTGCGCGACGAACTCCGGCTGATGTAGCGCCGGGCGCCGGGCGCCGGTGCAGGGACGGGGCAGAGAGCCTCGCCTCGCCTCGCCGCGCCGCGACGCGACGCGCTCACTGCGTCTGCGCGGGGCCCTGCAGCTCGATGTAGAAGGTCTTCTCCTCGCCATCGCGGAGGACGACCACCTGCACCTTGTCGCCCACCTCGTGCGCGCGAAGTTCCTCGACGAACTCCGCGCGGGTGGCGATGTCCTTCTTGTTCCACTTCACGATGCGGTCGCCCTTCAGGATGCCGCCCTTGTCGGCGCTGCCGTCCTTGGTGACGTCGACGACCTCGAGGCCGCCATCCTCGAGTTCGCGCGTGCGGAGCCCCGCGCGGACGCGCATCGGCTGCGCGCGCATGGGGCCCGCGGTCGAATCGAGCTCGAAGCGCTCCGTCCGCCTCGCCATGTCGCGCGCGAGTTCGTACCAGAGCTTGATCGCCTCGACCGAAGCCTCGCGGTCGATCAGTTCCGACACGTCGCGCGAGGTGTGGTAGTCGTCGTGGAAGTCGGCGATGATCGCGAAGAGGATCGGCACGCCCGCCTGCTGGAAGCTCGCGTGGTCGCTGCCGCCGCCCGAGCGCTCGCCGCGCACGATCGTGAGCGGGCTCTTCGCGTAGATCGGCTCGGCCCACTCCTTCATGCCCTTCGCCTTCGACTCGGTCACCGAAAGCCGGCCTTCCTTGATGCGGCCGATCATGTCGAAGTTCATCATCAGGACGGTGTCCTTGATGGGATAGATCGGGTTGTCGACGTAGTGGCGGCTGCCGTTGAGGCCGCTCTCCTCGGCGGAGAAGCCGATGAAGACGATCGTGCGCAGCGGGGTCTCCGCCGGCAGCGCGTCGTACTCCTTGCGCAGCATGTCGCCGAGGATGATGACGCCCGCGGAGCCGGAGGCGTTGTCGTCGGCGCCGGGGTGGAGCTTGCCCGGCCCCTCGCGCGAGCCGAAGTCGCCGTTTCCGAGGTGGTCGAGGTGGCCGCCGATGACGATGACCTCCTTCGCGAGGTCGCCGCGTCCCGGCAGGACGCCCACGATGTTCTCCGCGCGGACGGGCTTCTCCTCGATGCGTCCTGAGATCGACACCTTCGAGCCCGCGAGGTCGAAGCTGCGCGGCGCATCGGCGGGGGGCTGATCGGCGAGCTTGCGGAGGTCCATGAGCGAGCGCGTGCCGTCGCATGCGGCGACGAGGCGCTGCGCGGCTTCGGTCGACATCATGAAGACGGGCGCGTCGGACATCGCCCGGCCGCCGCCCGCCGTCGTGAGGCTGTCGATGCGCGGATCGTCGGCACCCGGGGTGTTGACCACGATGATCGCCGCCGGCTTGCGCTTCGCGACCGCGCCGATCTTCCCGGCAAATCCGGCTCGGCCCGACCAGCCTTCGCCCTCGGACCACAGCGACTTGCCCTTCTCGTTCATGGGCTCGAACCGGAACACGAGCGCGATCTTCCCTTCGAGCGAGTGGCCTTCGGCGAAGTTCGAGTAGCCCTCGGGGCCGTCCTCGATGCCGTAGCCGACGAACGCGAGTTCGCCTTCCGCGGTGCCGGAACGGCCGAGCGAGGTGAGCTTGAAGTCCTTGTCGGCGACGAAGGCGAGTTCGTCGCCTCCGCACGTGGTCGCGATGCGCTCCTCGACCACCTCGCGCTTCCCGCCGAGCGAGAAGGGCTGGCGATAGGTCTTCGGCCCGCCGTCCGACGGTTGGAACGCGGGCTCAAGCCCCGCGCGGACGAACTGGTCCTCCATGTACTCCATCGCGCGTTCCATGCCGCGCGTGCCGGGGAGGCGCCCTTCCATCCACGGGCTCGCGAGGATCGTGAGATGCTCGTTGAACGTCTGGACGAGGGGGTCCGCCGCGCCGATCGCCGTGTGGATCTTCGTGCGCTCCGAGGCGGCGGGCGCGTTGTCTGCAGGGGCGGGAGCTGCCGGCGCCGAAGGCTCGGACCCGGCGGTCGTGCCGGTCGTGCTCTCGGTCTGAGCCTTCTCGGAAGCGTTGTCCGGGGCGTCCTGTGCAAGGGCCGCCGGAGTCGCGACAATCGCGAGCGATGTCACGAGGACGCGCAACACTCCATGGCCAGGAAAGCTCCGGACGACGTGCGACGGAGGCAGGGAGTGGAGCGTGTGTTCGTTGGAGGGCATGGGTGGGGGCTCTCGTGATGGGCGCCGTCTGCGGCGTGTGGGGCAGTTCTACCACGCTCGCGTCCGGACCGTCGCATGAACGCGTGCGAATCCGCTCGATTGCGTCGAGGCATCCGCAGGACGGCCCGCACGTCGATCTCCGCTTCCGAGTCGATCGGGCGGAGTTCGTGATCGAGGCCTCGATGAACCTCGTCTTCCTCGACTGGATGCTGGCGGCACCCCGCGAGGATCCCGAGCGGATCGACGAGAGCGAACTCCCCGGCCTCGCGACGCGGCTCGAGCGGTACTTCGCGCAGCAGATGCCCGTGCGCATCGACGGCGTCGCGGTTCCGCCGGCGATCCGGGCCGTGCAGGTCAACGCGCCCGACGAGTCGCTGCTTCCGCTCTTCCCGATCAGCGGCTGGCAGGGACTGCGGAAGATCTTCTTCAACCTCGCCTATCCGCTGAAGGCGCCGCCCGACGAGATCGCGCTTGCGTGGCCCGCGTATCCGCCCGACCTCCTCTCGCCGCTCCCTTCGAAGCCGCCGCTCGAGATCGCCGCCGAGTGGACCGCCGACGGCCTGCGCTCGCAGGTGCTGTTCACGCGGGCGGAACCGGGCTTCACCTGGCGGCGACCCTCCGGCGAACTCTCCGCGCGCCTCGAGAAGGTTCCGACGCCGCCGGCGCCCGAGCCGCTCGTTCCGGCGTTCGCGACGCTCGCGGTCGCGCTCTTCGTCGCGGCCTACGGGGCGGCGGCCCTCGCGCGGCGGCCGCCCGTCGTCGCGCTCGGCACGGGCATGCTCGCGGCGATCGTGGTGCTCGTCGTGCGGCCGTCCGGGCCGGGGGTGCTCGCCTTCGGGACGCGCGCACCTCGCGCGGTCGACGATGTGGAGGCCTGCGGCACGTTCGAGGCGCTTCAGACGAACCTCTACCGCGCGTTCGACTACGAACGGGAGGAGGCGATCTACGACGCGCTTGCGCAGAGCGTCGACGGCGATCTCCTCGAGGAGACGTACCTTTCGGTGCGACGGGCGCTCGTGATGGAGGAGGAGGGCGGCGCGATGAGCCGCGTGGTCGCGGTGCGCCCGATCGCGACGCGCGTGACTACGCAGGGAGAGGTGGCGATCGGCGAGACGCGTGCGCGCGCGTTCACGGTCGAGGCGACGTGGCAGGTCGACGGTCGCGTGACCCACTGGGGACACATGCACGACCGGACCATCGAGTACGACGGGCGATTCACCGTGATCGCGACGAAGGACGGCTGGCGCATCCACGACGCCGAGATCTCGCGTCAGGAGCGGGTGGATGGAGGTGGCGGGGACGGTCTCGACGCGAATCCCACGCCGCCGCCGCCGTCGCCGGGCGAGCAGGATGAACTCTGAGCGGGTGCGGCCCTCGTGGCTCAATCCTGAGAGGAGCCGCGCGATCCGAGGCCGTGGGGTGCGCAGTTCGGATGCCGGCGCACCCGCCGTCGGGCGGGCATCGTCCGGTGCACGTCTTCGAGCAGGCGCCTTCAAGCAAGAGCCTTCAAGCAGGCGTCTTCACGAAACCCGCGAGCCCGACTTCACCGGCTTCTGCACGGTGAGCACGACCACGTCGCGCTCGTCCGCGCCAGGCTTCGCCTCGCCGGAGGGCGCGGCACCTTCCGCAAGCGGCTTGAGGTCGCTCGCCGCGAGGATCATGCCCTGGCTGATCTCGCCGCGCAGTTGGCGCGGTTCGAGGTTCGCCACGATGACGACCTGCTTGCCGACGAGCGACGCCGGGTCGTACCACGCGCGGATGCCGGCGCAGACCTGCCGTCCCTCGGGGGTGCCGTCGTCGAGACGGATCTTGAGCAGCTTGTCGGCGTTCGGGTGCGGTTCCGCCGCAAGCACGGTGGCGACGCGCAGGTCGAGCTTCGCGAAATCCTCGAACTTGATGTTGGGAAGCGCGGTGGTGGTTTCGGTCGACATCGTGAGGATCCCGGGAGCGGTCGTGGATGGGATGGAGTGGCGGACGGATCGCGGAGGGCGACGCGTCAGCCGTTCGCGTTCGCCGGGGTGGTCGCCGGCGTGGCTGCCTGCGTGTTCGCCGCATTCTGCGCGGCGTCCTCATCCGCCTCGAGGCTCGACATCTTGAAGTCGTAGCGCTTCATGAGCGCGTCGAAGCTGAAGAGGTCGGTCGCGTTGATCCCGTACTCGGGGTCGACCGCGAGGTTCGTGGCCTGCGGATTCACCGCGATCGTCGCGTAGGACTCCTTCGTCATCGGCGCGAGCGACGTCACCTGGAACACGACCATCGACAGCCGGTCGGGCGCCGGAATCGCGAAGGTCCGCTCCGAAAGCGGAACCGTCGAGAGTTCCTTCGTGAACGGCAGCTTCGAGGCCTTCTCCGCGAGGATCGCCATCGCCTTCGTGTCCTGGCCGAGCCCGGGGATCTCGCCCGGAAGCCGGAACCCGTACTGGAGGAACTGGAGGTTCGCCTCGCGCACGTCGCTGGCGGGGACGACTGCGGTTCCGAAGCGCGTGGCGAGCGCCTCGAGCCCTTCGTCGGCGGCCTGCTTGGCGAGGGCCGCCTCGTTCTCCGCGAGCCACTCGTACCGCGAGATCGCGGCGAGATCGGCGGCGACCGCGTCGCGCACGTCCGCGAGGGCGGTGGCGGCGCGCGATGGTTCGGCGGCGATCATGCGCACGAACGTGATGTCGCCGGTCGTCGACTTGAACGGCGGGCTCGCGACGAACGCCTGGAACGGCGTCGCGTCGCTCGGCTTCGAGAGTTCCTTCGCGCCGAGCACCATGGTCGAGAGCGAGGTGGGTTGGCCGAAGCGATCGGTCATGAGACCTGCGAAACCGAGCTTCGTGTCGAGGTCCCCGACCACGACCCAGTCGGCGCCGCTCGAGGCGTACGCCGGAGCGGGAACCGCGAACTCCTCCGCGATCGACTGGGTGAGCGCGTCGAGCGCGACCATCTGGCTCGACCAGTCGGCGGGAAGCGCGAAGTACGCGCCGTCGCGCTTCAGCGTGCGCTGCGGGAGGACGAGCTGGTCGGAGGCGAACTTGGCGACGGCGTCCATGCGCTGGTCGACGAGTTCCTTCAGGGTGTTCGCGCGGACGGTGGCCTCGTAGGTGGCGAACGACGCGGAACCATCGGCGGGAGCGCCGTACTTGGCGGGATCCTGGGCGAAACGCTTCTTGAGGGCGAGCGTCGCGAGTTCCGGCGCGTTCTGCACGCCGGCCTCGATCGACGCGCGCGGGATCGTGATCCACTCGAGCTTGACGCGGTCGGGCACCCGGTAGCCGAAGTTCTCGCGCCCCTTCATGGCGTCGAGCGGGGCGGTCTTGTCGGCGTACTTTCCGAAGTGGGCCTGCAGAGAGGCGTCGTCGGCGACGGGCGCGTCGATCGTCGTGTTCGTGCGCGCATCGATGACGCAGAGGTTGCCGCTGATGCCGAGCGCCGCGAGCGCGGCGGTGTTCTCGAGCCGCCGGTCGCTGATGCGGTCGACGCGGGTCGCGAGATTGAGCAGGCGGAAGACGCCCTGCAGCTTGGTGAGCGCGCCGAGCACCGCGTCGCGATTCGCGCGCGATTCGCGCATGAAGAGCGCCATGAGCTCCTCCGGCGTGGTGCCGACGGCCGGCGTTCCCGGGCTTGCCTGCGCCTGCTCGGCGCGGCGCGCAGCCATCGCGACCAGCATCGCCTCGCCATCGCCGAGATCACCGACGAGCCCCGCCTGCGCGGCCTCGTGGGCGAGCAGCCACCAGTGCGCCGGCTCTCGGTCGGCACCCACCTGCTGGAGGATGCCCGTCCCGGCGAGCTCGATGATCTGGATCTCCTGCCGCGCGTTGTCGAGGTCGGCACCGGTCACGGTCTTGCCGCCCGAGTACGTCGCCCAGACGGCGCCCGACACCGCGCTCTGCTGCGCGCAGCTCTGGATCGCGGTCGGCATGAGGAAGGTGATGAGGAGGAGCGTGCCTCCCACCACGAGGATCCACTGGTTGTACTGACGCAGGAACTTGAGCATGGTTGGAAAGGTATCGGAAAGGAGGGGGCAGGATGCGCCAACGGAGGCGCAGCGACTCGGAAGTCCCGTCGCGGGCGGGGAGTCCAAAGGAACGAGGCCGAAGCGTGCGCTCCGGCCTCGTGGTCGATCTTGTGGAAGATCTTGGAGGGGTTTCGATGCGAACCGACCGGAGCCGCGAGATCAGCGGTAGAACTCGACGATCAGGTTGGTGTTCACATCGAAGGGGATCTGGTCCGAGGTCGGGTTGGCGACGCACTTGACCGACAGTTCCGCCGGATTGACGGCGATCCAGCCCGGAACCTGGTGTCCGGGGATCGACTCCATCTGCTCGCGGCAGAGCTTCTGCGTCTTCTCCTTGATCGACACGACGTCGCCGATCGAGAGCGAGAACGACGGACGGTCGACCTTCTCGCCGTTGACCTTCACGTGGCCGTGCACGACGAGCTGGCGGGCGCCCCAGATGGTGCGCGAGAAGCCGGCGCGGCGGATGACGTTGTCGAGGCGGAGCTCGAGGAGCTGGAGCAGGACTTCGCCGGTGTTGCCCTGGCGGCGGCCCGCCTCCACGAGGTAGCGGCGGAACTGGCGCTCCAGCACGTTGTAGTGGAAGCGCAGCTTCTGCTTCTCATCCTTGCGGATGCCGTAGGCCTTCTGGCGACGCCCGCGCGCACCGTGCACGCCCGGCACGAGGAGCTGCCGCTTGGTGGTGTGCTTCGGGGTGTCCGCGATGGGGACGCCGACCTTGCGCGAGAGCTTCACCTTCGGACCGAGATAGCGCGACATAGTGAGGTGTTCCGTTCGGTTGAACCGATTGCTGAGAGCGTGCTGAGAATGCAGAGGATCCGAGTCCGGATCCTGACCGACGATGGAGGATCCGGCATCGAGCCGAGCGCCGTGCGACGGACGTCTGAACGGACGTCGGAGCGGCGACGGATCGAAGCCCCGACTGCGACCGCAACCTGCGGCACCGAAGGGGGAAGGGAGAGTAGAACGGAAACGGCGCGCTCCGTCAAGCCTTCCGGCATCGGAGGCGCGTGCCGCCCGATGCCGTCCCGCGGAACGGTGCGCGTCGGACCGCGCTCGGGACCTCGGGCCGTCCGACGGTGCGACGCGTTCAGTAGGCGCGTGCGCCGTCGTTCCCGCGATGCCAGTTGAGGAATGCGGTGTTGAGGACCCGATAACCGCCCGGCGTCGGATACTGGCCCGTGAAGTACCAGTCGCCGGTGTGTTCGGGCATCGCCGACCGGAGGCCTTCGACCGTCTGGTAGAGCACGTGGAGCTCGCCCTTCCAGTGGAGCGAGTTCGATCGGATCAGCTGCGCCACCTTGCGCTCGATCTCCTCGTGCGAGAAGAGTTCGTACAGGCGCGCGACGTGGTTCTTCATCCGGTCCGGTGCGCGATCGGCCTGTTCCCGGCACTTCGCGGCGATCTCGTCGAGCACTCCGTCGACTCCGCGCTCGCGCGCGAGCGACACCGCCGCCTCGAACGCGATGAAGCGGCCGAGCTGGCTCATGTCGATGCCGTAGCAGTCGGGGTACATGATCGGCGGGCTTGCGCTCGCCACCACGATCGCCTTCGGATTGAGCCGCGCGAGCATCGTCACGATCGACTCGCGCAGGGTGGTGCCGCGCACGATCGAGTCGTCGACGACGACGAGCGTGTCGTCCGGGAAGACCGTCCCGCGCGTGATGTCGTAGATGTGGTTGACGAGGTCCTTGCGCGCGGCGTCGTGCGTGATGAAGGTGCGCAGCCGCTGGTCCTTGTGCGCGATCTTCTCGCCGCGCACGCGGCCGGAGAGCGTCGCGGCGATCGACTCGCGCGTGGCGGTGCCCGCCTCGACCATGCGCCAGATGCGCTCGGCGGCGACCTTCTGGCGGATCTCTCCGAGTTCCTCGAGGAGTCCGAGGTACGAGGTCTCCGAGGTGTTCGGGATGAAGCCGAAGACGGCGTGCTCGAGGTCGCCCTTGAGGAGCGAGACGACGCGCGGCGCGAGGTTGCGCCCGAGCTGCTTGCGCTCGCGGTAGATCGACGGGTCGTTGCCGCGCGAGAAGTAGATCCGCTCGAAGGTGCACTGCCGCAGCGGCATCGGCTCGGCGAACCGCTCGAGGGCGAACGCGCCGTCGCGCTTCACGACGAGCGCGTGCCCGGGCGGGATCGGCTCGATCTCGCGCGGATCGGTGTCGAACACCGTCGAGATCGCCGCGCGCTCGCTGGCGACGACGATGCACTCTTCGCGCACGAGGAAGAAGCCCGGCCGGATGCCCGCGGGATCGCGGCAGACGAAGCTGTCGCCGTTTCCGAGCAGTCCGCCGAAGACGTATCCGCCGTCGAAGTACTCGGTGGCCTTGCGAAGGACGTGCGCGAGGTCGAGCTGCCGCGACACCTCGCGCGCGAGTTCGGCGCCCTCGAGGCCCTGGAAGGAGCCGGGTCCGAGCGTCGCCTCGAGGTGCGCGTGCTCGCGGTCGAGGAAGTAGCCGATCTTCTCGAGGACGACGCCGGTGTCGCTGTCGCCGACGGGATGGAGTCCGTACTCGACGAGCCTGGCGAACAGCGCCGGCGAGTTCGTCAGGTTGAAGTTGCCCGCCATCGCAATGGAGCGCGATTCGGTGTTCGTGCGCCGCACGTAGGGGTGGCACATCGAACTCGACCGTCCGCTGTGCGTCCCGTAGCGGAGGTGCCCGAGGAGCACCTCGCCGAGGAGGGGGAAGCGCTTCTTCAGCCTCGTCTCGCCCATCCGGAGCAGTTCATCCTCGGGGATGTCGCGCGCCGGCGACAGCGCCTCGTCGAACAGCCTCTCGATCGGGTTGCGCTTCGCCGTGCGCTCGCGCTCGAGGAAGGGGTCGCCCGCCGGCATGTCGAACTTGACGCAGGCGATGCCGGCGCCGTCCTGGCCGCGGTTGTGCTGCTTCTCCATGAGGAGGTACAGCTTGCGGAGGCCCCACAGCGGGTCGGCGTGCATCTCCTGGAACCACGTCAGCGGCTTGCGCAGGCGGATGTAGGCGAGACCGCATTCGTGGGTGAGCGCGTCGGACATCGGGGGCCGGAGGGTAGCGGAGGCCGACGATGCGCGGAGGCCGGATTTCGCGGTGCTTCAGGTCGGGTCCGACGCGTCGTGGACGGCGACGGGGATCGAAGGCCGTCCCGCGAGCGCCGCCCGCTGCATGGAGCGCCATGCGTCGCGCGGTTGAAGAAATCGTCCGATGCGGACCCCATCGAGGAGCAGGGGGACGAGCATCGGGAGTCCCGGCAGGAGTTCATCGGTGATCGGGGCGAGCGTGTCGGCGGTGAAGCGGCCGCGCTCGTCGAGCCCGCGATAGACCTGAAGCGGTTCGGCGCGCGTCACGAGCGCAAGTCCCGTTCCGGCAAGTCCCGTTCCGGCAAGTCCCGTTCCCGCAAGTCCCGCCGCCGCATCGCGAGAGATGCCCGGAGCCTCGCGCCCGCACCACCAGCAGACGGGTTCGCCGGGCATCGCGATCGAGCCGGGCGGCATGGCGGCCAGCGTGCCGCGGTGGGTGGCGGGGTCTTCGTCGGCGAAGCCGAGCATGAGGTCGGGCACCTCGATCGCCTCGGTTCCGGAGACGACGAGCGCCTCGAGGCCCGCGTACAGCGCTCGTCGGAGCGCATGCTCCGCCGCCTCGCAGGCGTCGAGTAGTTCGTCCGGCCACTCCTCGCCGCGCCAGAGCCGGTCGAGTTCGCCTGCCGCGCGGCGGATCGTGACTTCCGCGAGGGCGCGCGCATGCGGGCGTTCGGCCTCTGGGATCTGCACCAGTTCGCCCAGCGCCGCCGTGGTCGCCTCGATCGCGATGAGATGGGAGACCGAGTCGCGCAGCCGCGTCGCCGTGATCGGGATGGCCCGGCTCGCGCGCGCGAGTTCGGTCCAGCGCGCGACGAGGGCGATCCACGCGATCGGTTCGAGCGGAGTCTGGCTCATGCGGTCCTCGCGAATCGGTGCGGCTTCAGGCGTCGGGCGCGGTGCGCTGCTCGCGCACGCCCCCGCGGAGGCGGAGCGGCACCGTGGGCGTGCGCGGCTCCGCGATCGTCAGGCGCCCGGCGAGTGCGGGCAGTTCGCGCTCCCAGAGACCGCGCACGAGCGCGGGGTCGTTGCAGTCGCGCGAGAGGTGGAGGAGGACCACGTGCGCGGGCTCGTCAGGCCACGCGATCCTGCGCACGGCCTCGACGCATTCGGCGTTCGAGAGATGACCCTTGCCTCCCATGATGCGGTCCTTGAGGACGCGCGGCCGGCCGGAGGACTCCTGCATCTCCGGGTCGTAGTTCGACTCGATCGCGAGGATGTCGACGCCGCGCATCGCGTCGAGGAGCGGCTCGTTCGCGCGCCCGATGTCGGTGGCGAAGCCGAGGTCGCCCGCGGGAGTCTCGAAGCGGAACGCGACCGTCCCGGCGTCGTCGTGCGGATTCTCGCACGCGTGGACCCGCAGCG
>JBIIYI010000260.1:0-4789 GCA_044346895.1 Phycisphaerales bacterium | reverse complement strand
GTTGCGGCCCATGACCTCGCAGACCATCACGCGGTGGTGGCTGTCCGCGGTCGAATGGAGGCGGTCGAGCGCCTCGGTCGCCGTGGCGACGGCGGTGAGGAAGCCGAAGGTGATCTCGGTGCCGACGAGGTCGTTGTCGATCGTCTTCGGGACGCCGATCACGTTGATCCCCGCCTTCGCAAGCGGTGCGGCGCAGGCCATGGTGCCGTCGCCGCCGATCACGATCACCGTGTCGAGCCGCTCGCGCGCGAGGGTCGTCAGGCACTTCTCCGTGACGTCCTCCCAGATCGGTTCGCCGGTCGCGGTGCGGCCGGTGCAGTAGCGCGCGGGATTGCACTTGTTGTTCGAGCCGAGGATCGTGCCGCCGCGCGTCAGGATGCCGGAGACGTCCTTGATGCCGAGCGGACGGACCCGGTGCTCGATGAGCCCCTGGAATCCATCCTCGATGCCGACGACCTCGATCCCGTACTGGAGGATCGCCGTCTTCGCGACCGCGCGTATGACCGCGTTGAGGCCGGGGCAGTCGCCGCCGCCGGTGAGGATGCCGAGTCTGCGGGTGGTGGGGGACATGGTGTGGAATCGCACGAGGCGGGTCTGTGTCGAGCGGGGTCGGAGGCTCCCGCGCGCCGGACGCGCGGGGAAGTCCGGGAGGGTAGCGCAAAACCACCGCGATTCCCGCCCGTTCGGTAGGATTCTCGCTCCTATGTCCGACCCCAAGTCAGAGACCGCGTCCGAAACCGCATCGAGCGTCGAGCAGTCCGAATCGGAGATCGTCGCCGCACGCCGCGCGAAGTCGCGGCGCTTCCGCGACGAGCTCGGGTTCGAGCCGTACGGCCAGCGCGAGGACGGCCTGCTCGCGCTCGCGGATGCGCGCGCCCGCTTCAGCGAGGAGGCGCACGCGGCGTTCGACGCGGCGTCGAAGGCGCAGAAGGCGTCCGGCGCGACGGGAGGCGCCGTCGACGACGGTCGCGCGGTCGTGAAGGTGGCCGGCCGCGTCGTGCAGCACCGCGACATGGGCAAGCTCGTCTTCCTCTTTCTGCGCGATGCGACGGGCGACCTCCAGGTGAGCGTGTCGAAGTCGGCGGTCTCCGCGAACGCCTTCGAGCTCGCGAAGCACGCCGACTACGGCGACATCCTCGTCGCCGAGGGCCCGATCGGCCGAACGAACAAGGGCGAGGTCTGCGTGTGGGCCACGTCGGTCTCGCTCGGCGCGAAGTCGCTCGCGGCGCCGCCCGAGAAGTGGCACGGCCTGACCGATCCCGAGCTCCGCTACCGCCGTCGCTACGTCGACATGTACGCGAATCCGGAGACGGCGAAGGTGTTCGCGATGCGCGCGCGCATCGTCTCGCACATCCGCCGCTTCATGGACGCCCGCGGATTCCTCGAGGTCGAGACGCCCGTCCTCCAGCCGATCGCCGGCGGCGCCGCGGCGCGGCCGTTCACGACGCACCACAACGCGCTCGACATGCCGCTCTTCATGCGGATCGCGCCCGAGCTCTACCTCAAGCGCTGTCTCGTCGGCGGCATGCGCCGCGTCTACGAGATCAACCGCAACTTCCGCAACGAGGGCATCGACCGCTCGCACAACCCCGAGTTCACCGCGATGGAGGTGTACGAGGCCTTCGGCGACTACGGGACGATGATGGAACTCACCGAGAGCCTCATCCACGAGCTCGCGGTGTCGATGGTCGCCGAGCGCCGGGCCGCGGGCCTGCGCGTCGAGGAGGGCGGCCCGAACGGCGGGCCGGTGCTGCCGTGGGGCGACCTCGGAATCGAGTACGCGAAGCCGTTCGTGCGCGTGAAGTTCGAGGATCTCTTCCGCCGCGGCGCGGGATGCGAGATGCGCGACTTCAAGGCCGTGCGGGCGAAGGCGCGCGAGCTCGGCCTCCACCACGAGGCGAAGCTCGACGACTGGCTGGTCGTGAACGAGGTCTTCGAGGAGTGCGCCGAGCCCCTGATCGACCCGTGCCGGCCGACCTTCGTCACCGACTATCCGAGCGCGGTCTCGCCGCTCACCCGGCCGAGCCGCACGGATCCCGCGCTCTGCGAGCGCTGGGACATCTTCATCGGCGGCATGGAGGTCGGGCCGGCGTACACCGAGCTGAACGACCCCGACATCCAGCTCGCGAAGTTCACCGAGCAGCTCAGGGGCGCCGACGACGAGGAGTCGACCTTCCGCACGCTCGACGAGGATTTCGTCGAGAGCCTGCGCGTGGGCATGCCGCCCGCGGGCGGACTCGGGATCGGCATCGACCGGCTCGTGATGCTCCTCACCGACAGCGCGTCGATCCGCGACGTCATCCTCTTCCCGCTGCTCAAGTCGATGGCGCCGGGAGGCGGCGACGGGCACGCGGGCGGCGATGCGGGGAAGGGCGCGTGAGTCGTCTGCCGGCGACGAGTCGCCGCGCTACGACCGTCCTCCTCCGGGCGTGCGGCGTCGCGGCTGCGTTCGCCGCCGCCGCGATCGCGCGCGCCGACTGGAGTCCCGTCGAGGAACGCTTCTACACGCTCAGCCTCGCGGGCAAGCCCTGCGGACGCTCGACCGAGATCGTCGAGCGCGATGGCGAGCGGCTGCGCACGCGCTCGCGGATCGAGATGCGCTTCCAGCGGCTCGGGACCGAGACGGTCGTCGATCTCGCGACGGAGTTCGTCGAGTCCGCGTCGGGCGATCCGATCGAGGCGAGCGTCGTCCAGAACGGCGGAGCTCCGATCCGCTACGAGTTCGCGGCGGGAGCGGGCGCGTCGGGCGCGCCGACGAAGGTGACGTCCGTGCGCGGCTCGGTGCGCGAGACGCGCGAACTCGCGGTCGGCGAGTGGCTCACGCCGCGCGAGGTGGCGGCCTTCGTCGCGTCGCGCGTGAAGGCGGGCGCCGAGGACGCGCGCTACCGCACGCTCGACGTCCAGACCGGACTCGCGGCGGTCGAGATCGCGATGCGGCGCGGGGGCGCGGAGAAGGCGAGGCACGCCGCGCGCACGATCGACGTCGTGCGCTACACCGTGCGCAGCAGCCTCGTGCCCGTCGAGGCGAGCGAGCGCTACGACGCCGAGGGGACGCTCGTCTCGAGCACCACGCCGATCGGCCTCGGCGATCTGGTGTCGTCGCTCGCGACCAAGGCCGAGGCGGACGCGTCGTACGCGGCGGCCTCGTTCGACCTCCTCGCCGGGACGTTCGTCCCGACCGGTCGCATCGAGCGGTGGTCGTCGCGCGCGACGCTCGCGCTCGAGATCCGCGCGAAGGGCGCGAGACTCGACGATCTTCCGACGATCGGTGCGCAGGCCGTCCGCCGCGTCGACGAGCGCACGGCGGTCGTCGACGTCGATCTCATGCGCGCGAGCGCGGCCGAGGAGGGTGACGCGACCGATCCGCGCTGGCTCGCGCCGAACGCCGTGATCGACTCGGACTCGGACGCGGTGCGCGAACTGCTCGCGAAGGCGAGGCTCGCGCCGCGGAAGGACGGGGACCCCGCGTTCGCGCTCCTCGAGCGCGCCGAGGCGCTGCGCGATCTGGTCGCGCGCCACCTGCGCGAGAAGAACCTCGCGACGGCCTTCGCGACCGCGAGCGAGGCCGCGCGCGCGCGCGGCGGCGACTGCACCGAGCACGCGGTGCTCCTCGCCGCGCTCCTCCGCGCGGACGGCATTCCCTCGCGCGTGGTGAGCGGGCTCGTCTACGTGCCCGATCTCGGCGGACAGGGGCCCGGCTTCGGCTGGCATCTCTGGACGCAGGCGCTCGTGCATCCTCCGCTCGTCGCCGGAGGCGGCGCGCGCGCGTGGGTCGATCTCGATGCGACGATTCCGGCCGGCGGGGCGCGTCATCACGCGGCGCACGTCGCCGTCGCCGCGAGCGACCTCGCGGGCGGCGCGTCGGACCCCACCTTCGCGCAGGCGCTCTCGCTCGTGGGTGGCGTCGAGATCTCGGTGTTCGAAGCCGGCGCGCCGGCTCGGCCGGCATCGGAGAAACCGGTTGAGACCGCGCCGCCCGCGGAGGGCACGCCGTGAGCGACGGCCCGAACGGCCTTTCCTTCGAGGCGCTTCCAGCGCTGCCGCCGCGCCCGGCCGACGGCCACAAGGGTTCCTTCGGCACGGTGCTCGTGATCGGCGGCTGCGCGCATGCGCCGCGCCGGATGCTCGGCGGCGCGATGCTCGCGGCGCGCGCGGCGCTCCGCACGGGCGCCGGTCGCGTGATCGCCGCGGTGCCGGAGACGCTTGCGCACGAGGCCCTCGCGATCCTGCCGGAGGCGACGGTGCTTCCGCTCCCGGTTGAATCCGACGGCACGCTGCGCGCGTCGGAAGCCGCCGAGGCGATCGACCACGCGATGCGCGACGTGACCGCGATCGCGGTGGGACCCGCGCTCGGTCGTTCCGCCGCGGCCGAGTCGGTTGTGATGAGGCTCGTCGCGATCGGCGAGCGCCCGCTCGTCGTCGACGCGGACGCGATCCGCGCGTTCGCCGCGCATCGCGAGCCCGCGCGCGACCTGCGCGGGACGGTCGTCTTCACGCCGCATCCCGGCGAGGCGGAGGCGCTCGCTGGGGCGATCGGCTGCGATGTCGACTGCATCGAGCGCGCGACGCGGCCCGCCGCCGCGATCGAGCTCGCGCAGCGGCTCGGTGCGGTCGTCGTCCTCAAGGGGGCGGGTACGGTCACGAGCGACGGCCTGCGCGCGTGGCGCTGCGATCGTGGCGGACCGGCGCTCGCGACGGGAGGATCGGGCGACGTCCTCGCGGGCGTGGTCGCGGGGCTCCTCGCGCAGTTCGAGGTTGCGAAGGTTGGGGTTGCGAAGGTTGGGGTTGC
>JBIIYI010000259.1:0-4806 GCA_044346895.1 Phycisphaerales bacterium | reverse complement strand
GCCATCCTTCGAGTCGCACCACATGCCGTAGGCCATGCCGTTCGGGAAGACCACGAGCATCGGTGGGATGCGGCCCTGCGCCATCGCCGTGCCGAAGAAGTTCACGAGGTTTGGAATGCCGAGCGTGCCGTTCCCCGAGCCGTGCAGCCAGTAGAGCACCGGGAAGCGCGCCGTCGGCTGCGACGAGTACTGCGGTGGCACGTAGATGTGGAAACTCACCGTGGCGGAGGCCGCCGCGCTCTGGAAGGTGCGGTACTGGAGCCCCGGCGCGCTGACGGGCGGGGTCGTCCACTGCGCGGACGCATCGCGCGCCGTCGCCGTCGCGATCGGCAGCGTGCATGCGAAGAGGAACCGAGCGACGAGAGGACGGAGCATCACCCTTCCATCATGACCTGTCTTCGGCGAGGTCGAAGCGGGTCTGCGGCGCGAACGTGAAAAGTGTCGTGGAGGCACCGCGGCGGGAAGCGAACCGCGGAAAAAAGCACCGTGGCCCCGGAGTCCGGGGCCACGGCGAGATTCGAAGTGGGAAGCCTGCTCCGCTCGATTCAGCGGCGGCGGCGTCCGACGAGGCCGGCGAGGCCGAGGAGCGCGATCGCGCCCGGAGCCGGGACGGCGGTCGCCTGGAAGAGGAGGTTGTCGAGGCGGTTGTTGCCGCTCGACGACGTCGCGCCGTTGAAGGTCACGCGCAGGAACGCGGTCGACGCGCCGTCGAGCGCGTTGAGCGTGCCGAGGGTCGCCAGGAAGTAGGTCGTGACGTTCGTGCCCGCGACCGTCTGGAAGTCGGTGAAGTTCACGCCGTCCGTCGACCAGGACCACGTCTGCGCGTTGAAGCCGGTCGACGTGCCGCGCGTCGCGTAGGTGATCGCGAGGTCGGAGTAGCCGGCCATGCTGAACGCGAACTGGAAGTACGCGCCATTGTTGGCGTTGCCGGTGCCGCCTTCGAGGCAGATGCCGCCACCGGCGACGTCGCTGTTGATCGCGCCGAGCGTCGAGCCGCCGAACGACTCAACCCACTCGTACACCGAGACGCCGTTGGCGTTCGTGATCGTGTTCGAGGCGATGCCGCCACCGACGGTGATCGAACCCGAGCCGACGTCCGCAGCCTGCGGGAAGTCGGTTGCTTCGAATCCGAAGCCCGACACCGGCAGACCGTTGCTGTTCTGGTTCCAGTAGGCGACGACATCGGCCGACGCCGACGCGACGACCGTTGCTGCGGCGATAGCCGCGGCGATGCTGATCTTCATGAGGGACTCCAAGATGACTTTTCTGATCTGGACGACAGGAAACAGGATCGACCCGACCTGCCTGGACTCGCAGTTCGGATCGCGCGGAGGGAATCCGCGGGCGAAACTTACTTCCGGATTTCAAAAATCACGAATGTGTTGCGACCACTTCACGCCATTTCATCGAACCCAAAAGAACCGCTCGCGCAACGTGCTGCGATGCCGATACTTACGCTGCGTTCGCGATCGCGCGCAGTCCAGACGGGCCTGCGCGCTGGTGCGCGGACACCGTCCGAAACTCCATTTCCGGCCGTCCGCCCCGGGTACCGCTCCCGCGCCACCGACCGCAGATCGGGTGCGAGCGCCCTCGAGGCGCGCCTGGGATCGTGGCGCGCCGCGACGGCGCGAGGATCGAGGGGAGCGAACCACCGCGCCCGATACCCTCGCTGCCATGCCGGATCGCCCCCCTGCCCCCCGCATCGTCGAACCTCGCGCCTCGAAGAGCCGGCGCCTCGTGCTGGCCGTGTGCGGAGGCACGCTCGCGGCGCTGCTCTGCGCATCGCCCGCGTTTCCTCGCACGGCACCGACGACGGCGATCTTCGAATCCGCTCTTGTCCCCTCCGACGCACGCGTCGACGGCGCGGCGATCGGGGCGTTCGTCAGCTCCGACCCGCGCTTCACCGAGGCCGAGATCGAGGCCGAGATCGATGCCGCGATCGGTGCCTTCGTCGCCTCCGCGCGGGAAGCCACGCTAAGGGAGGCGGGCGAGCGCGGCATCACGCTTCCGCAGGACTTCCTCGCCTGGATCGACGGCGACCGCGCGCTGCAACTCTCGGTCTACGGCGCGCGCGCCAACCCCCTGCCGGTCCTCCTCGCGCTGCGCTCGCTCGAGATCGATCTCGGTGCCGACACCGTGCGCCGCGACTACCCGCAGCTCGCGCTCGCCTTCGCGATCCAGGATTCCTACGCCGCGCGCGCCGACCGGGGCACGGGATGGAACGACGGCGACGGCGCGAAATCGGCCTCCGCGCTCCCGGACGTCTCGCCACGCGCGCCGCTCTCGCTCGCGATTCCCGGCGATCCACGCGTCCCGGTCGATACGAAGGACGCCTCGCGCGCGCTCGACGCGAACGATCGCATCATCAACTTCCTCGAGGATCACGCCGAGATCGACGCCGACATCCGCGTGAAGGAACTTCCGCCGCTCGAGTACGACGAGAAGGGCGTGGCGAAGCCGCAGGGTAAGGCCGTGACCGTGATGAAGACCGAGCGCCGCAAGCCCGTCGCCGCCGACGTCATCGCCTCGCGCGCGCTGCAGGAGGAGTTCAACGCGTACATGGCGGCGCACGGACACCCGGACGTGCGCATCGACTGCGGCGACCGCGCGGTGCACTGGTACTCGGAGGCGGCGATCTCCGACAAGGATCTGCGCGCGCGGATCAAGGCCGCGCACGACCTCTTCCACGACGCCTACCGAGCGAAGGGCCGCATGCCCGCCGAACGCGACCGCGCGCCGACCGCGGCCGAGTCGATGGCGTGGTTCATCCGCAACGACCGCCACGCGTTCGACGACGCGACGCGCGACGCGCGCAAGTGGCCGCGATTTCCGCTGAACGCGCCGTGGCCCGTCCTCCTCATGCTCGCGGCCGACGACCAGCCGCTGCGCGAGCGCGAGGACATCTGGGCGCGGTTCCGCGACGCGGGCGAGTTCCGCACCTACGGCGAGTACATCGGCGGCATCGCGCAGCAGTTCGACATGCAGTCGGCGCGGCGCGTGGCACCGCTCGCGTTCAGCTACGGCTCGATCCAGATGATGTGGAAGGATGGCGGCGTGTGCGGGACGATGGGGAACATCGGCGCGCGCACGCACCGGATCGTCGGCCAGCCCGCGTCGACCTCGGGGCAGCCCGGCCACTGCGCGATCGTCTTCATGGAACACGATGCGAAGACGGGCAAGTACCGCTGCAAGGGCGGGCAGTACGCGACCGGCGGCGACGAGGTGACCACCGTGCACGCGGGCTGGAACTACGACGACGTCGGCGGGCGAAGGCCGATGGTGTACCACCAGTCGGTGGCGTGGGCCGTCAACCACGACCGAGCGTCCGGCTCGCCGGCGTTCCTCGAGACGCTCGCGATGCGCCGCATGTTCGACGCGCTTCCCGAAGCGGAGCGCGCGGCGAGCGCGACGGCGTTCGCCGAGGCCGCGCTCGCGCGCAATCCGTTCTCGCTCGTCGCATTCGAAGGCGCCGTGCGCGCCGCGAAGTCGCCGGAGGATGCGATCGCGCTCGCCGATCTCGCGGAACGCGCGATCGCGGCGCTTCCGGCCGGCGAGGTCGCGCCGCTCTACCGAACCACCCTGCGCGACCGCGCCCACGCGCGCATCGGCGAACTCCCCGCGCCGAACGGTGCCGACGCGAACCGGGCGCTCCTCGCGGAACTCGAGCGCCAGCGGTGCGACGACGCGAAGCTCCTCGCGCGCACGTGGCGTGCGATCGGCGGCGATGCCGAGTTCGACGCCCGCGTGCGCGCGGCGATCGAGGCGCATCTCGCGTCGCCCGAGCGCGCGAAGGGGTCCGGGCCCGCGGCGAAGCGCGAGGCGGACGACTTCGCGAAACTCGTGAAGGCGTGGAGCGACGCGGTCCGGAAGCCCGACCGCCGGGCGTGGGCCGGTGCGATGCTCGAGATCTACCGCGACGCGCGGTTCGCGGGCCGCGAGACGATCGCCATCCGTGGCAAGAGTTCGCCCGATCCCGTCCACGCGCTCCTCAAATCGCTCGCCGATCCGGGCGCGCGCTGATCGGCAAGCCGCTGCTGCAAGTCGCTTGAATCCAGAGTCTTACGCGTAATCGCTTCCCCGCCTCCGCGCGGAAGCGCCGCGCGCCCATCGCGGCGCGCCCGGCGCATTTCGCCGGAACTGTTGTGCGGGCGGGTTTCTGAAGTACGTTCAAACCACGGCGATCCTGTCTTTCGTCTTGGATAGCCGTGCGTCGAGTGGTGTGGCGCCTCTTCTTCATCTTCCGCCTCCGCGCGGAGATCTGTCGTTTCCGGAGAAAGCGCCATGCATCGATCGCACACCTTCGTCGCCTGCGCCGGCCTCGTGCTCGGCACGCTCGTCCTGCCCGCCTCCCTCACCCGCGAGGTCGCCGCGGCGCCCGCCCCGGCCGGCACGGCGTTCACGTACCAAGGGCAGCTGAACAACGGCGGCGGGCCCTACAACGGGCTCGCGTCGTTCCAGTTCCGGCTCTTCAACGCGGTCGCGGCGGGCTCGCAGGTCGGCACGACCGTCACCGTCTGCGACGTCCCCGTGACGAACGGCCTCTTCTCGGTGACGCTTGACTTCGGCGCGAACCCATTCGACGGCAGCGACCGCTGGCTTGAGATCGGCGCGCAGACCGCCGCCGGCAACTGCTCGACGTTCACCACGCTTTCGCCACGGCAGGCCGTGAACGCGACGCCGTACGCGATCCGCTCGCTCGCGCCGTGGGCTCCGAACGGTTCGTCGATCTTCTACAACGGCGGCCGCGTCGGCATCGGCGTGACCGCCCCGACGGCCGATCTCGACATCGTGAACGACGACGCGACC
>JBIIYI010000258.1:0-4807 GCA_044346895.1 Phycisphaerales bacterium | reverse complement strand
CGGCGCCGCCGACGCGCCGCGCACCGGCTGCGTCGATCCGCCCTCGCGCATCTCGGCGCCAAGGTCGAGCGCCGGGCCCTTCTCGAGCGTCTCGCGCATCGCGTCGCTCGTCCCGCTGCCCGCGCGTGCGTCCGCATCCTTCGGCGTCGCCCGCCGCGCATCGGAAGCGGCCCGCGCCTTCTTCCACGCGGCGACCGTTCCGTCGCCGACCTGGCGCGTCGCGACGCGACCCGCGAGCGACTCGCGCGCTCCGCCCCAGTCGATCGCGATGCGGCGCACGGCGACGTCGACGAGGAAGAGGACCGCCGCGAGGATCGCCATCAGATCCCACATCCGCCGCGCGCTCTCGGGGATCGGCAGTCCGTCGCGGAGGAACGCGTCGACCGCCGCGGGGTTCCCGAGGCGCAGCACGCGGCCGCCGGTGCGGTCGGCGATCTGTTCGAGCAGCGCGCGGTTGTCGCGCACGGTGCGGAACTCCTTCGGATACGGCACGCTCACCGAGGCCTGCACGCTCGCGCGGCGCCCCTCGGCGTCGCGACCGAGCCCGAAGTTGACGAGATACGAGCCGGATTCCGTCACCGGGAACTCCGCGCGCCAGCGGCCGGGGCCGATCTGCACCGCGGTCAGTTCGCGCGCGATGCCGTCGGGCGCGACCATCGTGGCGCTCGGCTCGAGGCTCGTGGCGAAGCCGCCGCTCGGATCGACGACCTCGAGATCGACGAACGCGACGTCGCCCTCGACGCGTGTGCGCACCTGCGCGTTCGCGGGCACGGCCGGGCGCAGGAGCCAGCGCATCGACTGCTCCCAGAACGCGCGGTACTCGCCCCACGTGGTCCAGCCCTTCGTCCAGCGCGTGCCGGCGTCCGAGGTGAACGCGATCGAGCGACCGAGCCCGTGGTTCCAGTAGGCGTAGATCGGGTCGACGCCCTCCGAGGTCTGGTTCGCGATCTCGACCTGCGCGAGGCCCTCGCGCGGGACGGTGAGGATGTAGCCGGCCAGCGCGGGCACCGCCGACACGGCGCGCAGCGGCCCGCTCGCGCTCGCGGCCACCGACGGCTGGAAGTCGCCCTCGACGAGGAGGCTGCGCGAGACGACCGCGGCCTCCTTCGTGAAGATCTTCGGGAGGTTCTTCGGATTGGTGACCTCGTAGAAGCGGCCGCCCGTCGACTCGGCGGTCCACTTCATGTTGACGTAGTCCTGCTGCGTGCCGTGGCCCGAGACCATCACGGTGGTGATGGTGACCTTCGACTGGATCGCGCGGTCCATCGTCGCCTGCGTCGGCGGCGCGGGGTCGCCGTCCGAGATGATGATGATGTGCCGCTGGCCCGCGCGCGACTCCTCGAGGCTCTTCACGGCCATCGCCACGGAGCCGTCGAAGTCGAACATGTCGCCCACGATGAGCGAGCGCGAGGTGGCGATCGCGGCCGACTTGTCGCCCGCCTCCTGGAGCGGGAGCGCCCACGTCGGGCCGTTGACGAGCGTGATGATGCCGATGAGGTCGAGCCGCGTGAGCGCCTCGATCGCCGCGATGCACACCTGCTGCGCCCAGTAGTTCCCCTGCGGCATCTCGCACGAGTGGACGATGAGGACGAGTCCGCCGCGCACCATCTGCCGCGTGGCGGGCGGATCGAGCTTGACGGGCAGCACGGCCGAGACTTCGCTGTCGATCCAGCCGCCGGCGCCGAAGCTCTGGTCGCCGCCGAGCATCAGGAGCCCGCCGCCGAGATCGTGCACGTAGGCCCGCAGCAGCCGGTCGGTCTCTCCGTCGATCGCCCAGCGCGGCACGTTCGCGAGGACGACGGCGTCGAACCCCGAGAAGACGTCGCTGCCGCCGCCGAGCGCGTCGGGATGGACCACGCTCACCTCGAGGTCGCTCTTGCGGAGGACGTCGATGAAGGGCGCGGCCGCCTCGCCGTTGGTCGGGTCGACGACGAGCACCATGCCGGTGCCGTCGACGAAGGTGACGGCGGTGGCGCGGTTGTTCTCCGTCAGCGCGTCCTGCGCGGGATCCTCGGGTTCGAACACGGCCTCGAAGCGGCGCGTGCCCGCGCCCTCGAGCAGGAACGGGATCGGGATCGTGAGCGGCCCCGGCGGCAGTTCGACGAAGAGACCGTCGCCGGGTGCGTCGAGATCGAGGTCGACCGGCCGTCCGCCGTCGCGGAGGAAGACGGTCCCGCGCGTCGCGCGCTGGCTGCGCAGGAGCATGCGGAGGTCGGCCGTCTGGCCGGGACGCGCGCGCGTGGGCGCCTTGAGGCTCTCGAACACCACCTCGTTCGGCGACTCGTACTCGAGCGGCAGCACGTCGATCGGGATCCCGTTCGCCTTGGCGACGTCGGCCTCGGCGAGCGCGTTGCCGACGTTCTCGTTGCCGTCCGAGACGATCAGGATGCGCTTCGCCGTATCGGCGGGCAGGATCGAGAGCGCCTGCCGGATGCCGGCGGCGAGATTGCTCGCATCGCGGTCGCCCGCATGTTCATCCGACGAGACGATCGAGCGCGAGTCGGGCTGCGCGGCGATCTCGGCCTCGCGGCCGACAGTCACCGCGGCGACGCGATCCTCGGGCTCGCGCTTCTGCTCGATGAGCCGCTGCACGAACTCGCGCGACTCCTTGAGGAGCGGCTGCGGGATCGAGCGGCTTCGATCGAGGACGAACGCCGTCGTGATCGCCTCGCCGCGCCGCACGAACGACGGCTGCGAGATGGCGACGACGAGCGCGAGCACGACGAGCGTGCGCAGCACGAGGCTCGTCCACCACTTCCAGCGCTCCTCGCTCCGGCGGCTTCTCCACGCGAACAGGACCACCGGCACCAGGAGGAGCAGGAGGAGGAGGAAGATGGGACGCTCGAACTGCATGACTTCCGGACCACGCCTCCATCAGCGATCGCGGGACTCGGCCCCGTCGGCCGCGCCGATCGCGTCGAGCGGGACGAACAGGATGCGCGAGTTGCCCTGATCGCACACGGCGACGCGCGACCTGCCATCGGCCCCGACGCCCGCGCCGTCGGCAGCCCAAGGATACTTGAGACGGCCCGGCCCGCGGCCGATCCCGCCCGCCACCATGCGCACTTCCCCGGTGCGCGCATCGATGCGCTGCATCCGGTGGTTGCTGTGCTCGACCACGACGATCTCGCGCGGGCGCTCGTCCTCGGCGGGATCCGTCGAGGCCGGGGCCGGGCCGGCGGACGTTCCATCCGACGTCACCGCGACTCCATCGATGAGCAGCACGATCCCGAACGGATAGGCGAAGCGGCCTTCCTCGCGACCGGTGCCGCCGAGCTCGCGGCGGAACTCCCCATCGGTCGTCAGCACCTGGATGCGGTGGTTGCCCGCGTCGCAGACGTAGAGTTCGTCCCGCGCCGCGTCGAGGGCGAGCGCCTGAGGCCGGAGGAACTCGCCGGGCCCCGAACCCGACCGTCCGATCGCGTAGAGGAAGCGCCGCCCGGCGTCGAAGACCTGGATCCGGTCGTTGCCGCCGTACTCGCCGACGAAGATCCGGCCGTCGGGCGCGAAGACGATGTCGGTGGGGTAGATGAACTGCCCGGGCTCGCGCCCGTACTCGCCGAGGGTCCATCGGATCTCGCCGTCGGGACTGAAGGCGACGACCCGGTGCTCGTGGGTGTCGGCGACCACGAGGCTTCCGTCCGGCGCGACCGAGGCTCCCACCGGCTTGCCGCGATCCCACTTCGGCATGCGCCACTCGCGGATCTGCGCGCCGTCGCGGCCGAACCGCTGCACGCGCGCGTCCTTGTCGATGACGTAGGCGTCGCCCGACTCCTGATCGACGGCGACCACGCGCGGACCGTTGAACTGTCCACGTCCCCTGCCGACTCCCTCGAGCAATCGCTCGACGGCGACGGGGCGCGCGACCGACGGAGCGTCGCGGTCGAATCCGGGCGGGTCGGGCTCGCCGGAGAGCGAGGTGGCTGCCGGAGCGCGGGCCGCGGATGCCGATTCACCCTCGCAGCCGGGTGCGGAGACGGCGAGGCTCGCCATCCACGACGCGATGAGGAGGCCCGGCGCGAGCCCTCGTGCGAGGGACGCCGCGCGCGACCGTTCGTCGACGAGCCTGCGGCGCAAAAGCTGCGCCGCGATCAGCGCGCCGACGAGCGCGACGAGGACGAGCGCGATCGTCGCGAGGAGCACCGTCTCGGCCCGCTGGTAGTGGATCGCGTTGAGGACGTCGGTCGCGATCCAGGCGAGGCCGGGCGGCGCGAGTCGACCGCTCGCGGTCAGTTCACCGAGGCTCCACGCGAGCGCAAGAACGAACGACGCGACCGCCGTGCGGCGGATGCCGCCGAGGTCGGTCCGCAGGGTCGCCGCGAGACCGTCGCCATCGAGCGCGCGGAGGTCGCGCGCATGCCGATGCTCCGACAGCATCGAGGCCACGAGGACGACCGGCGCCACCACCGCCGCGCGGGCGGCGAGAACGAGGACGACGACGATCGGCCCGTCGTAGATCCACGCGGTCGCGTCTCGGTTGAACGCGCTCTCGATCGCCGCGACGAGCACCGCACCCGGAAGGAGACCGCCGAGCGCGAGCGTCGCCGCGGAGGCGAACGCGATGGTCGTCGGAATGCCCCGACGTCCGCGCGGCGCGGCGTCGAGCCCGAGACGGAGCGCGACCGCAAGCGACGCGACGAGCGCGGCGGAGGCGAGCGCGACGAGGACGGACGTCGCCAGCGCCTCGCCGTGCAGCCGGAGGAAATCGCCGGGCCGCGGCGTCGCGCGAAGGGCTCCGACGAAGAGTCCGACGAGCAGCACCATGGGGAGGGCCGCGATCCAGATCGATGGAGCGCCGGCGCGGGGC
>JBIIYI010000257.1:0-4825 GCA_044346895.1 Phycisphaerales bacterium | reverse complement strand
CGTCGGCTTCGGCGGCGGCGGTGGGGCCGTCACGACCGGAGGCGGTTCCTCGCCGCAGGCGACGAGCGCGCCGGAGACGACAAGGGCGGACAGCGTGAGGACGGAGCGGTTGCGGTGTCGCTTAGGGCGCATCATGGGGTTGCACCTCGCAGGTCTTGTCGATCCGTCGCATCAGGCCCTTCAGCACGGAGCCGGGTGCGAGTTCATGGAAGGCGGTCCCGGCGCGCGAGCCGTCGGCGACCATCGCCTCGAGCATGTTTGCGCAGGATTGAGCCCATCGTACCGGGGAAACGAGCTGTTCCACCAGCAGCTTGCGGAGAAGTTCCGCATTCGCGGGGTTGTCCGTGGGTTTGTGCGGACGGGCCGTGACGTTCGACCAGACCTCGGTCGTGAGCGGCCGGATGTCGACGCGCGCGAGCGCCTCCGCCAGCTTCTCGGCCGCAGGCGCCATGAGCGGGCTGTGGAACGCGCCGGCCACCTGCAGTTTCGTGGCCCGGCAGATGCCATCCGCCGCGGTGATGGCGCGATCGCAGGCGTCGATCGAGCCCGAGAGGACGATCTGCCCGGGGGCGTTGAAGTTGGCCGGTACGAGGCACGCCCCGGCGTCGGCGCCCCCATCGATACCCATGAGCGCCTTCCGGCAGACCTCGACCGCCTGCGCCTCGTCGGCGCCGATCAGGGCGACCATGCCGCCCTTCGAGGCTTCGGCCGCCTGCTGCATGAGCTGCCCGCGGCGCATGACGAGCCGCAGGCCCGTCTCGAAGTCGAACGCGCCCGCGAGGTGCAGGGCGGTGTACTCGCCGAGCGAGAGGCCGGCGACCGCGCGCAGCCGCGCGGCGCGGAGTTCCTCGGGCAGCGCGCGGTGGCACGCGACCGCCGCGGTGTAGAGCGCGGGTTGCGAGATGTCGGTGCGGCTGAGGACGTCGATCGGACCGTGGAAGGCGATGTCGCTGAGGGTGCGGCCGTCCGGGCCTGCGCCGAAGATGCGGTCGGCTTCCTCGACGACGCTGCGTGCGGCCGGGTTCGCGTCGGCCCAGGCCTTCGCCATGCCGATCGCCTGCGCGCCCTGTCCGGGGCAGAGGAGAACGATGCTGCTCATGTTCAGGTGTTCCACACGCTCGACGCCCACGTGAGGCCGCCGCCGAAGGCGACCATCATGAAGGGCCTGCCCTTCGTGATCTTGCCCGCGCGCCAGAGTTCGTCGAGGCAGAGCGGGACGCTGCCGGCGCTCGAGTTGCCGTAGCGGTCGATGTTGACGTAGATCTTCGCCGGATCGATGCCGAGCTTCTCGCGCGCCGCGTCGATGATGCGCACGTTCGACTGGTGGCAGATCACCTGGCTCACGTCGTCCGGCGTGAGGCCGGTCTTCGCGAAGGCGTCCTCGATGACCTCCCTGAACTTCGTCACCGCGAAGCGGAAGACTTCCTTCCCGTTCATGCGGAGGTAGCCGAGGCGGATCGGGTTGTCGCGGTCGCACTCGGGCACGTCGCTCTCGCGCTTCGGGATGTAGAGCGCGTTGCCGCCGATCCCGTCCGCGCCCATGTGCTGGTAGATGCAGCCCTTGGTGACGTCGGGGTCGGCCTGGATGATCGCGCAGCCCGCGGCGTCGCCGAACAGGATCGAGACCGTGCGGTCGGTGTAGTCGAGGATCGAGCTCATCGCCTCGGCGCCGATGACGGCCACCGTGCGCGCACGGCCGGACCGCACCATCGTCTCCGCCACGTTGATGCCGTAGACGAATCCGCTGCACGCGGCGACGAGATCGAAGGCGGCCGCGTTGGTCGCGCCCACCGCGCCCGCGATGCGGCACGCGACCGACGGACACGTCATCTCCATCGTCACGGTCGCCACGATCACGAGGTCGAGGTCGGTGGCGCGGATGCCCGCACTCTCGATGGCGCGCTCGAGCGCGGCCTGCGCCAGCGTCGAGCAGCCCTGCGTGCGGAGATCGAGCACACGGCGCTCCTTGATGCCGGTGCGCTGCGTGATCCACTCGTCGCTCGTGTCGAGCATCCGGGCGAAGTCGTCGTTCGTGAGCCGCCGCTCGGGCACCATCGAGCCCGTGCCGAGGATCCGCACGCCGCACGCGCCTGCTGGAAGCGGGTGCTTCATGCGGCGGGCTCTTGGATCGTCTCGAGGCGTGCGTTGATGATGTCGTTGAGTCCCGTCAGTACGAACTGGCGCGCGCGGAGGATCGCGTTCATCATCGTGCGCGACACGCTCGAGCCGTGCGAGATGAGGCACGTGCCGTTGACGCCGAGGAGCGGCGCGCCGCCGTACTCGTGGTAGTCGTGCTTCGCGTAGATCGCCTTGACGACCGGCTCGAGGCGGATGGCGAGCTCGGGGTCGGTCTCGAGGACCTGCGCGGCGATCGCCTGGAACAGGCCCTTCGAAAGTCCTTCCGCCAGCTTGATCATCACGTTGCCGACCACGCCGTCGGTGATGACGACGTCCGCGTCGCCGTCGAAGACGCCACGTCCCTCGACGTAGCCGATGAAGTTGAGGCCCTCGGCGCCGCGGAGAAGGTCGCGCGCGACCTTCATGTCGCTCGTTCCCTTCTGCTCCTCGCCGCCGACGTTCATCATCGCGACGCGCGGGTTCTTGATGCCGAGGACGCCGCGCGCGTACGCGTCGCCCATGACGCCGTACTGCGCGAGGTGCACCGGCTTCGGCTCGATGTTGGCGCCGACGTCGATGAGGACGATCGGGCCCGCGAAGGTCGGGACGGTGACCGCGATGCCCGGACGGATGACGTTCGGCAGGCGGCGCATGTACATCTGGCTGGCGGTGACGCACGCGCCGGTGTTGCCGGCGGAGATCCACGCGTCGCAGCGGTTCGGGTGCTTGGGGCTCGCATACTCGGCCGCGCGCGAGATCGAGCTGTCGCGCTTCGAGCGCACCGCCTCGACCGGCGGGTCGTCCATCTCGATGACCTCGCTGCAGTGGACGATCTCGATCTTCGCACCCGGGCCGCCGGTCGCGATGCCGCGGTCCTTCAGCGCATCCTCGATGATGTCGCCCTTGCCGAAGAGGACGATGGTGTCCTCCGGCGGGAGCTTGGGCAACGCCGCGAACGATCCCTTCAGGATCTCGTCGGGAGCGTTGTCGCCGCCCATCACATCGACACCGATACGCATGGAGAGTGTCCTCGGAGTTGCCCGTTGGCGCAGTTCCGTCGAACGACGGTGCCGCGGGGTGGACGCGTACTTTACGAGATTGAAACGAACACGCGCCGCAGGGCGGCGCGCGGGGGAAGACGATTCTCGGCGTTGGTCGACGGTGTCCGGTCGGTGTCGACGCCTCGACTCCGACGTTCCAGTCGCGCCGAGGCGTGACCGATCGACCGTGCCAGACGCCGTTCCGGCGAGCCGCACGGTCCTCTCCGTCACGCCGTCCGGAGGAACTCAGGCGGTTGGCTTGCTCGTCTTGATCTGCAGGCCGGGGCGCACGTAGCCGCAGGAGGAGCAGGCGGTGTGCGAACGCTTGGCGGCGCCGCAGTTCGGGCAGAGCGTCGTGTGCGAGGCCTTGATCGCCTGATGCGCGCGACGACGACGGGTACGACCGGGGGAGCAGCGGAACGGAGGAACCATGTGAACCTTCTCTCTTGCGTGACGCGCGGCGACGCCGCACGTGCGTTGCCGAAACATCGGCAGCCGCAGGGGGAGGGACAGTCTAGGGAAACCCGCGCCGCTGTCAAGGTTGTCGATCGTCGACGCGGTGTCGGGCGGCGGGTCGTGCGTCCCCGCAACGCGACGCGTGTGGCGGATAACCCGTGCCTCTCGCGCAAGGCCGGCGGCCCGGCGTTCGTCGGTCGCCCGCACCGGCGTCGCGACGCGATGCGGCGTTCGTTCCTCCGTCGTTCCTCCGCGTGCGAAGGGTGAGGAGGCGCTTGTCGTCGGACTCCACGGTACGTTGCGCACATGCCGACCGGATTCGACGTCGAACTCTTCACCGATGGCGCGTGCTCCGGGAATCCCGGCCCGGGAGGCTGGGGATTCGTCCTCCGCATCGCGGGCGCCGAGACCGAGGGTTCGGGAGGCGAGCCGCGCACGACGAACAACCGCATGGAACTCCTCGGTGCGATCGAGGGACTCCGTCGTCTCGAGCGGCCGTCCACCGTGCGCCTCGTGAGCGACTCGCAGTACCTCGTGAAGGGTCTCAACGAGTGGATCGACGGCTGGAAGCGGCGGGGCTGGCGTCGCAAGGAAGGTCCGGTGCTCAACGTCGAGCTCTGGCAGGAGCTCGATCGCCTGCGCGCCATCCACCGCATCAAGGCGGAATGGGTGCGCGGCCACGTGGGGCATCCGGAGAACGAACGGTGCGATCGACTGGCGGTCGCGGTTATCAGCCAGTTTCGCTGAAGCACGAGGAAACGCGGGCGGTCCGCGCGATCGGCGCCTCCGACACCTTGCGTGCCGCGACGGCGTTCGGTACGCTTGTCGATCCAACTTCCAGAGCCAAAGAGCCAAAGCATGCCCACGATCAACCAGCTCGTCCGTAAGCCCCGCGTCGTCCAGGCCTCCAAGTCGAAGGTCAAGGACCTCGGCGCGTGCCCGCAGAAGCGCGGCGTGTGCCTGCAGGTCCGCACCGTCACGCCGAAGAAGCCGAACTCGGCGCTTCGCAAGGTCTGCCGCGTGCGTCTGACGAACGGCAAGGAAGTCACCGCCTACATCGGCGGCGAAGGCCACAACCTGCAGGAGCACTCGATCGTGCTCGTGCGCGGCGGCCGCGTGCGCGACCTCCCCGGCGTGCGCTACCACGTCGTGCGCGGCGCGCTCGACTGCCTCGGCGTCGATGGCCGCAAGAAGGGCCGCTCGCAGTACGG
>JBIIYI010000256.1:0-4839 GCA_044346895.1 Phycisphaerales bacterium | reverse complement strand
AGGAAGGAGACGTCGTCGAGGATCGCGCGGCCATCGGCGGCGTAGCGGAAGGAGACGCCGTCGAAGCGGATCTCGCCCGCGACGTCGCGCGCGGACGGCCGTGCCACCCCGCGCGCGGCGGTGTCGGCGAACTCGTCCGGCTCCGCGAGGAGGTCGAGCGTCCGGTCGAGGCTCGCGAGGCTCGTCTGGAGGTTGGTCGCGGTGTTCGCGAGCACCTCGAGCGGGCCGAGGAGGAGCGTGACGTACGTGAGGAACATCACGAGGTCGCCCGCGGTGAGGCGTCCCGCGACCACCTGCGTGCCGCCGTACCAGAGGAGCGCGGCCGTCGCGGCCGGGATGAAGAGTTCCCACGCGATCTCGACCCCGCGCGACCACCACCACACGAGCATCTCCGTGCGCGCCTGCATGTTGGTGCCGCGCGAGAAGCGCGCGACCTCCGCCGACTCGCGCGCGAAGCCCCGCACGACCCGGATGCCGCTGAAGGTCTCGGCCGCGTGTCCGTCGATCTCGTCGCGGAGTTTCTTGAGGTCGCGGTAGATCGGGCGGATCCGCCCGATCCACGTGCGGTGGCTGAACCACACCATCGGGAGGAGGACGATCGCGCCGACGACGAGCCGCCAGTCGGTGAGCGCGAGGATGACGAGGCTGCCGACGAGCTGGATCACCGCGCGGAACGGGTTGTAGAGGAGCGCGAAGAGGAGTTCGCCCGCGGCGCCCGCGTCCTCGCGGACGAGCGCGGAGACGCCGCCGGCCTTGAGTTCGTGGACGCGCGCGAGCGGCAGCCGGATCGCCTTCGCGAAGGCGCGTCGGCGCATCGCGACCTGCAGGCGCTTGGCGACGACGGTCGCGCGGCTGCGGCCGGCGAGACCGATCGCGACCTTGACGAGGAGCGTCGCGAACGTGGCGACGACGACCGCCGCGAGGAGCGCGCTCTTGTTCGAGGGGTCGAGCCACGAGGGGAGGTTCGCGGCGAGCGCCGGCGCGAGCGGCGCGTCTCCGAAGACGCTGTCGATCGCGATCTTGACGCCCGCGGGCGGAACGAGTGCGAGCGCCGTCGAGATCGCGAGCGCCGTGAAGACGACGACGAGCGTCGCGCGGTAGGGGCGCAGCAGCGCAAGGTACGCGCGGAAGAGCGCGCCGAAGGAGCGGGTGAGCGGCGCCTTCGGCTTGCCTCGGTGATCCTCGCCGCCCGCCTTCGATCGGCGCGCGAGTTCGGCGCGGTAGCGGTCGAACCGACGGCGGCTCGAGCCTGCGCGCGGGGTCGCGTCGTGTCGGATCGAACTCATGCGTCGGGCCGCTCGGAGGTGGCGGGCGCGGGGCCATCCGCGCCCGCAGCGCGGGCGCCGACGCCACGTGAAGGGATTCCGAGCGCCACCGGCGCGGAGGTGCCGTCGTCCGCGACGGCGCGGCGGTTCCGGATCCTCTCGTTGCCGAGCTGGCCGCAGGCGGCCATGACGTCTCGGCCCTTCGTGCCGCGGCGCTTCGTGAACTGGCCGTTCGCCACCGCGCGCGCGATGAAGCGGTCGACGTCGCGCTCGTCGGGGGCGGGCCACGGCGAGTTTCGCCGCGGGTTGTAGGGGATCACGTTCAGCGAGCAGCGGATGTCGCGGAGGAACGCGCACACCTCGTCGCAGTGCTCGTCGCGGTCGTTCACGCCCGGGATCAGGACGTACTCGACGCAGAACGCCGCCTTCGAGTAGCGCGGGAACGCGCCGAGCGCCTCCTTCAGCCGCGCCATCGGCCAGGCCTTGTTCACCGGCATGATCGCGCTGCGGATCTCGTCGTTCGGCGCGTTGAGCGAGAGCGCGAGATTGAGGCGGTGGAATCCGTGCTCGCGGACGAGAGCGCCGATCCGCTCGATGCCGTCGGGGTTTCCGACGGTCGAGATCGAGATGTTCGAGGCGGGGATCTTCGCGCCGTCGTGATCGACGAGCACGCGGATCGCGGCGATGACCTCGTCGATGTTGTCCGTGGGCTCTCCCATCCCCATGAAGACGATGTTCTTCACCGGGCGGTGCGCCGAGCGCTGCACGCGATGCGTGGCCGCCCACCACTGGTGGACGATCTGGTCCGCGCGCAGGTTGCGGATGAGCCCCATCTGCGCCGTCTCGCAGAAGCGGCAGCCCATCGCGCAGCCGACCTGGCTCGAGACGCAGAGCGTCGTCGTCGTGCCGGTCGAGCGCGGCATCGGGATCAGCACGCTCTCGGTCTCGAGGCCCTCGAAGGTCTCGTCGCCCGCGCCTCCGAGGCGGAGGACGAACTTCGAGGTCTCGCCCTCGACGAGCGTCGCGGTCACGGGGTAGTCGGCCGCCGCGCACCACGTCGGCACGGCGCCCTCGCGGAAGAGCGCCCGGTACTCGTCGAGCGCGGCGCCCGCGCGCCGGCCGCGCGCCCGAGCCGCCGCGACGAACGCCGCCCGGGTCATGCCGAGCGGACGCAGGGGCTGTTCGGGCGAGGAGGCCATTCGCGGAGGGTAGCACTCAGTCGGCGGGCACGCAGCGCTGCGCGGCCCAGGCGCGGAGTTCGGCCACGCGTTCGGCCATGACGACCGAGATCGGCGGGCTCGCGCGGAACGACTCGAGGAGGTCGCCGTCGCGGAGGTCGCGTCGGTCGTCGGCGAACGCCCGCCGCAGCGCGCTCTCGATGCCGGCCTCGATCTCGGCGCCGCTGAAGCCCCGCGTCGCGTCGACGAGGTCGGCGAGCGCGAAGTTCGCGGGATCCCGTCGGCGCTTCCTGAGATGGATCGCGAGGATCGCGCGGCGCACCTCGTCGTCGGGGAGATCGACGAAGAAGACCTCGTCGAAGCGGCCCTTGCGCAGGAGTTCCGGCGGCAGCGCCGAGATGTCGTTGGCGGTCGCGACGAGGAACGTGGCCGAGCGGCGCTCCTGCATCCACGTGAGGAGCGTGCCGAACATGCGGCGCGAGAGCCCGCCGTCCGACGACTGCGAGCTCGCGCTGGCGAAGCCCTTCTCGATCTCGTCGATCCAGAGGATCGCGGGCGCCATGCGGTCGGCCTGCTGGAGCGAGTCGCGGAGGCGACGTTCGCTCTCGCCGACGTACTTGTCGAAGAGCGCGCCGGCGTCGAGCTTGAGGAGCGGCACGCGCCAGGCGGTCGCGACTGCCTTCGCCGCGAGGCTCTTGCCCGCGCCCTGCACGCCGAGGAGGAGTACGCCGCGCGGAAGCGAGAGGCCGAACTCCTGCGCCTCGTCGACCGAGCCGAGATGGCGCTCGGCGAGCCACTTCTTGAGTCGCGCGAGGCCGCCGATCTCGTCCATGCTGACCGGAGCCTGCACGAACTCGAGGACGCCCTCGAGATCGGCGCAGGCGTTGCGCTTGAGGAGCAGCATCCGCTCGAGATCGGCGTCGTCGAAGCGGTTGTCCTCCGCGACCGCGGCGAGGACGACGCGCTCCGCCTGCCGCCGAGTGAGGCCGCGCAGGCCGCGCGCCATCGCCTCGAGCGTCGATCGCCGCACGGACGCCTCGATCTTGCGCGATCGCGAGATCTCGCGCACCGTCTCGCGGACGAGTTCGGAGAGGTCGGCCTCGCTCGGGACGGGAATCTCGATCCGGTGCGCCTCGGCGGCGAGCGCGCCGAACGTGGACGCGGAGAGGTCGACGCGGTGCTCGACGAGGACGATCGTGCAGAAGTTCCGCCGCGCCCAAGCGACGCATTCCTTGAGGGCGCGCGCCACGCGGGGATCGGCGAGGTGCGCACCGAGGTCGTAGAAGACGCTCACCGAGCGCTGGTGCGACTCGTTCGCGGGCATCCACGCGAGCGCGGCGGAGGCGTTCGTCGTCTCGGCGATCGCCTCGCCCGCCATGCGGGCGTTGCCGAGGCCGCGCACCGCGGTCCATTCCCGGTAGGGGATGTCCTGGCGCGTCGCGTCGAAGAGCGCGGTGCGCAGGCCTTCCTCGTCGTCGGTCTCGAGGACGACGAGGGGATGGAGGCCGTCGAGTTGCCTGCGCAGGGTCTCCACGAACAGGAGCACGTCGTTCGCCACGGGAATCCTCCGGCGGCGAGCGTCGGCCGCGCACGCAGGATACAGGCGGTGCCGGGGGCCGGGCCGCTATCATCCGCCCCCCGGCCCGACGCCGGTACACGGAAACGCAGCATGCACCTCAAGCGCGACGACAGCCATCACCACGGACCGCCGGTGATCCCGATCACCTTCCACCTCGAGGACCCCGAGGGCCTGACCGGCACCTCGCAGACGGTCTGGGAGGTGCTCGGCGGCGAGCACGAGTCGATCCTCGAGGTCGCGATGGACAACGGCATCAACATCGAGCACGCCTGCGGCGGCGTCTGCGCATGCTCGACCTGCCACATCTATCTCGAGAGCGGCGCGGTTCAGGTGAGCGAGGCGTCGGAGGACGAGGAGGATCGCGTCGAGGAGGCACCCGGCATCAAGCGGACGTCGCGTCTTGCGTGCCAGTGCGAGCTGAAGGATCTCGGCGAGGGGAAGCGCGTGCCCATCGTGGTGCGCGTGCCCGCGTGGAACCGCAACGCGGTGAAGGAGATCCCGCACTGACGCGGGCGGATCGATCGCGATGCACTGGCTCGATGTCGAACGGATCGCCGAGGAACTTGCGGATCGCCATGGCGACGTGGATCCCGTGTCGATCTCGTTTCCGCGGCTGAAGTCGCTGGTCATGGAACTGCCGGGCTTCGCGGAGCAGCCGGGTCATCCGTGCAACGAGCGGATTCTCGAGGCCATCCAGCAGGCGTGGATCGACGAGCGCGGGTAGCGGTGCAGGGGACGGGCAGCGGTTCGCGCGCGCCTGCGCCGGCTGGAGAAATGGTGCCAAGCACGTGCCGGGAGGTGCACGGCACCTCCCGCC
>JBIIYI010000255.1:0-4879 GCA_044346895.1 Phycisphaerales bacterium | reverse complement strand
CCCGCCGCCTGGGCCGCGCCGAGCCTGTCGAGGCCGAAGGCCTCGTGCGCGATCGAGATCGCGCGCTGGCCGTGCTCCTTGCCGACGATGCACGAGATCTTGATCTCGCTGGTCGTGATGTTGTGGATCGGGATGCCCGCCTCGCCGAGCGCCGTGAACAGCCGGCTCGCGACGCCCACGTGGCTCTTCATGCCCGTGCCGACGACCGACACCTTGGAGAGGCCGATCTCGATCGCGAGTTCGCCCGTCCCCACCCGGTCGAGCACCTGCGATGCCGCGATCTTGACGTCGGCGAGTTCGCTGTGGTCGACCGTGAACGAGATCGAAGCCATCTCGCCGAACTCGGTCTGCACGATGTCGTCGACGAGGATGCCCGCCTTCGCGACCGCCTCGAAGAGCATCCCCTGCATGCCCGGGTTGTTCGGAATCCGGCGGAGGCTCACGCGCCCGAGATCCGGCTTCAACGCCGCGCCGACGACCATCACGTCTTCCATGTCGGGAGTCTCCCTGCAGATCAGCGTGCCCTCGTCGGGACGCTGGCTGTGTCGCACATGAATCGGAACACCGTATCGCTCGCCGAAGAGGACGGCGCGCGGGTGCATCACCTGCGCGCCGAGGAGCGCGAGTTCGAGCATCTCCTCGTAGCTGATGCGCGCAAGCTTCGACGCCGAGGGAACGAGCCGCGGATCGGCCGTGTAGACGCCGTCCACATCGGTGAAGATCTCGCAGCAGCCGCCATGCTCGCCGACGTGCAGCGCCGCCGCGAGCGCGACCGCCGTCGTGTCGGATCCGCCGCGACCGAGCGTCGTGAGCTCGCCGTCCGGCGTCGTCCCCTGGAAGCCGCAGACGACCGGCACGCGGCCGAGGGCCAGTTCGCGATCGAGGCGCTCGCGCGAGACGCGCGTCACGCGCGCGCGGCCGTATGCGCCGTCCGTCGTGATCCCGGCCTGCGCGCCCGTCAGGCTGATCGCGGGCACGCCGAGCTTCTCGAGCGCCATCGCGACGAGGGCGACCGACACCTGCTCGCCGGTCGCCATCAGCATGTCGAGCTCGCGTCGGGACGGACGGTCGGTGACCCGTCCCGCAAGATCGATGAGTTCGTCGGTCGACTGACCCATCGCGCTCACGACGACCACCACGTCGTGGCCCTCGTCGCGGCGCACCTTCACGCGCGCGGCGCAGCGCGCGATGCGCGTCGGGTCGCCGACCGACGTACCGCCGAACTTCTGCACGGAGACCGGTCGTGTGGTCGCCTTCATCGTCGCAACACCCGCCGCCTGCGCGACGTGCGCGCCGATCCCGCTCGACGCGCCCGCGCTGACCTGAAGCCGTCCGGGAATCTAGCGGATCCGCGGCCGCGCGGGGCGCGGTTCCGGCCGATCAGGCTTCCGCGGCGGCGAGACGGTCGCGCTCGGCCCGCTCGGCCCGCTTGCGCGAAGCCTCGTCGAGGATGCGCTTGCGCATGCGGATCGACGTCGGCGTGATCTCGACCAGTTCGTCGCCCTCGATGTACTCGAGCGCCGCCTCGAGCGAGTAGTCGCGGGCGCCCTTCAGGACGACCGTCTGGTCCTTGCTCGTCTCGCGGAAGTTCGTGAGCGGCTTCATCCTCGTGATGTTGACCACGAGGTCGTTGTCGCGGTTGTGCTCGCCGACGATCTGCCCGGTGTACACCTGATCGCCCGGCTTGACGCACATCACGCCGCGGTCGGCGAGGCCTTCGATCGCGTAGGCCGTGACGCGCCCGCCCTCGAGCGCGAGCATGACGCCGTTCTTCCGCATCTGCGGAGTGCCGCGGCCCGGCTTGTAGCAGGAGAAGGTGTGGTGCATGATCGCCTCTCCTCCGGATGCGTTCAGGATGCGGGTGCGCAGGCCGATCAGGCCGCGCGCCGGGATCTCCGCCTCGACGTGCATGCGCCCGCCGCGCTCCTCCATCTTGAGGATCTCGGCGCCGCGCGAACCGAGCAGTTCGAGGCTCGGGCCGAGGCCCGTCGCGCCGACGTCGAGCGACAGGCGCTCGTAGGGCTCGCACTTCACGCCGTCGATCTCGCGCTCGATGACCTCGGGCTTGCCGACCGTCAGCTCGAAGCCCTCGCGCCGCATGTTCTCGAGGAGGACGCCGAGGTGAAGGAGGCCGCGGCCCGAGACGTGGAACTCATCGGCGGTATCGCCGGGGGCGACGCGCAGGGCGACGTTCGTCTCGAGCTCGCGCTCGAGGCGCTCGGCGATCTGGCGGCTCGTGACGAACTTGCCTTCCTTGCCGCCGAACGGGCCGTCGTTGATGCGGAAGACCATGTGCAGCGTCGGCTCGTCCACCTTGACGCGCGGCATCGGATCGACCTGGTCCGGATCGCAGATCGTGTCGCCGAGATCGATCTTCCCAAGACCTTCGATCGCGCAGAGGTCACCGGCCTCGATGACCTCCGCCTCGCGCTTCCCGAGGCCCTCGAAGCGGCTCACCTTGAGGACGCGCGCCTTGCGCGTGGTGCCGTCCGCGCAGCAGACGACGACCGGCATGCCCGGCGAGATCTTCCCGCGGAAGACGCGTCCGCGCGCGATGCGGCCGACGTAGTCGCTCCACTCGAGGCTCGTGACGAGCATCTGGAGCGGGCCCGTCTCGTCGGAGGTGGGCGCGGGGACGCGCTCGACGATCTCCTGGAAGAGTTCGTCGACGCCCTTGTCGCGGACGTCGATCGAACGCGACGCCCAGCCGTCGCGGCCGGACGCGTAGATGATCGGGAAGTCGAGCGCGTGATCGTCGGCGCCGAGGTCGACGAGGAGGTCGAAGACCTCGTTCACGACGCCCTCGACGCGCGCCTCGGGGCGGTCGCACTTGTTGATGACGACGATCGGCTTGAGGCCGAGCTCGAGCGCCTTCGAGAGGACGAAGCGCGTCTGCGGCATCGGGCCCTCGAGCGCGTCCACGAGCAGCAGGCAGCCGTCGGCCATGCGGAGCACGCGCTCGACCTCGCCGCCGAAGTCGGCGTGGCCGGGCGTGTCGAGGATGTTGACGCGGAAGACCTCGCCGCGGCGCTTCCCCTCGCGGATCGTGTAGGTCACCGCGCAGTTCTTCGCGAGGATGGTGATGCCGCGCTCGCGTTCGAGCGGGTTCGAGTCCATGATGCAGACGTCGCCGGCCTCGCCGAGCTTGACGACGCCCGACTGGGAGAGCATGGCGTCGACGAGCGTGGTCTTGCCGTGGTCGACGTGTGCGATGATCGCGATGTTGCGGAGGTTCGGGTCGGCCATGTGGGGTTCGCTGCGGGGAAACGGAAGAGTGTAGCAGACTCCCCCGCCGTTCCCAACGGCGTCGTCCGCCGAATCGGCTTCTCCTCCGGAATCCCACCAGGTGCCCGCGCAGCCGCGCGCCCGCGCGTTCAGATTCCGTACAGCGGGCGCAGCTTGCCCTCGAGGTGGCGCATCAGCGGCTCGGCGCCGAGCGGCTTTCCGGTGACGCGCTGCACGAGCTCCGCGGGGCTGTAGCGCTTGCCGTGCGCGTGGATGTTCCGGTTGAGCCACGAGCGGAGCCCGGTGAACTCGCCTTGCGCGAAGCCGTCGACCATGCCCGGCATCTCGGCGCGGGCGGCCTCGAAGAACTGCGATGCGTAGAGGTTCCCGAGCGTGTAGGTCGGGAAGTAGCCCATCGCGCCCATCGACCAGTGGATGTCCTGCAGGCATCCGCGCCGATCGTCGGGAACATCGAGCCCGAGCAGCTCCTTGTAGAGGCGGTTCCACACCGAGGGGATGCCCGCCACTTCGAGACTCCCGCCGATCACCGCGCGCTCGATCTCGAACCGCACCATCACGTGCAGGTTGTAGGTCGCCTCGTCCGCCTCGACGCGGATGAAGCCCGGTTCGACGATGTTGGCGGCGCCGTAGAACTCGTCGAGCGAGTAGCGCTCGACGCCGCTCCCGACGATCCGCGACATCTCCGGGGCGAGCCACTGCCAGAAGCTCCGGCTGCGGCCGACCTGGTTCTCCCACATGCGGCTCTGGCTCTCGTGGATGCCGAGCGAGACGCTCTCGCCGAGCGGCGTCCCGATGCGTGCGAACGGAAGCCCCTGCTCGTAGATCGCGTGTCCCGACTCGTGCATCGTCGAGCCGAGCGCGTCGTTGACGCAGCGCTCGTTGTAGCGCGTGGTCATGCGCACGTCGTTGCAGTGCGTGCCGCCGCAGAAGGGATGCGTCGAGCGGTCGAGCCGGCCGCGATGGAAGTCGAAGCCGATCCTCTCGGCGACGAAGCGCGACAGCGCCTCCTGCGCGTCGATCGGGACGAAGTGGTCGTTGAAGGCGTTCGAGGGCTGCTTCGGCGCCCTCGCGAGATCGGCGATGAGGCCCTGGAGCCTCGGCCGCAGCGGATCGAACACGCCGGCCACGTATCGCGCGGTGCAGCCGGGTTCGTAGAGATCGGCGAGCGCATCCCACCGCTCGCCATCCTTCGAGTAGCCGTAGCAGTCGGCCTGCCGACGCAGGAGCCCCACGATCTTCTCGAGCCACGGAGCGAAGCGCATGAAGTCGCTCGCCGCCCGCGCCTCGGCCCATTCGTGCTTCGCCATGCTCGAGGTCTTCGCCATCTCCTCGACGAGGCTCGACGGCAGTTTCGTCGCCTTGCCGTAGTCGCGGCGCGCCTCGCGGACGAGGGCCGCCGTCTCAGGATCGGCCATCGCGCCGCGGTCGCCCTCGACCGCCGCGATCAGGTCGCCGCGCTCGATCGAGCTCGAGCGCTCGTGGACGAGCCGGGCGATCAACGCCTGCTGGCGGGCGCGCCACTCGAGGCCTCCGGCGGGCATCGTGGTCTCCTGATCCCAGTCGAGCAGGTTGTTCGAGGTTGCGAGCAGCGCCGTCTCCTCGAGGTGGGTGACAAGCGCATCAAGCGGGGTGG
>JBIIYI010000254.1:0-4880 GCA_044346895.1 Phycisphaerales bacterium | reverse complement strand
GGCATCGAGGGATGCAGTTCGCGCAGTTCGTCGACGGTGCGCGCGATGTCGGTCGCGCCGCGCCACGCATCGATCACGCCTTCGTGCGTGTACCAGCCCTTGTTCGCGGTGAAGAGCGGGACGTCGATCCCGACCTCGCGGGCGTAGCGGACGAGTGCGCTGAAGTACGGTTCGCCCACCTCGCCGTCGAGCGAACGCCAGTCGTCCTCGATCCCGACCGCGACCACGGGGCGGGGTTCGCCCGGCCCGTTGCGCGTGGCCTGGAGGTCGACGAACTGCGGCGCGAGCGCGCGCCAGAACTTGGTCACGCGCGCGAGGAACTCGGGACCCATCTGCCGGAGATTCGGCCCCGCGAGGTCGCGCAGCCAGACGGGCAACCCGCCGCGCGCGAACGATCCGCCCACGCATGGCCCGATCCGCAGGGCAACGCGCAGACCCTCGGCGCCGGCAAGTCGGATCGCCCTCCGGAGGTCGCAGGCGCCGTCGAGGATGAACCGGTCGGGCGTCGGCTCGTGCATGGCCCACGGGACCCGGATGACGACCGTGTTGAACCCCGCATGGCGAAGCCGGGCCAGTTCGGCCGCCCAGCGCGCCGGATCGATCAGCGCGGCGTCGAACGCGGCGCCGACGATCGAGAGTCGGGTGGCCCGGGTCCGGGCGCCATCGATCAGGAAACTCAGGGAGTCGTGGGAAACGGAGGGCATCGATGGCAGTTCCGGCGGGGGAAGCGCGTTCTTCGTACCCTGCCGCGCTTGGACGCAAGGTCGTGTGGAACTCGGACCCGGACTGTCGCAGAATCGTTCTGCGCGGGCAAAAAGGGTGGCATCCCGAACGGTGTAGCCGACGAACGCCGCAGCGCTTCCGGGGTTTCTCCGGTACACCTTCCCCCGGGCCCCGTTTCAACTCTCCACTGCATGCACCCCACCGAACCCAACCCTCGGCGCGCTCTCACCACCTCGATGGTGCGTTTGCTGCCAACGCAAAGTTCGCTGGATACTGCACGTATGCCGACCACGCGGGGGAGCGCCCACGTTGCCGCCCTCTGCGTCACCGTGTTCATGGCCGTATGCACCGCCGCCGGCCTCGCCGGATGCGAGTCGGGGCTTCGATCGATCGACCGCGCCACCACCGCGAAGTTGCGCGAGAGCGCTGAGGCGATGGGCGGCGGCGCGATCTACCCCGAAATCGACGCGTCTCGCTACGAAAGTGGTTCGTTCTTCCCTGATTTCCCGGAAGATGTCGATCGACCCGCCACCGTGAATCCGTCCGCGTCCGACCTCACCTTCGAGCAGATTCCCGCGGCGGAGGAAGACGCCGAGAGCATCTCCGCGCGGTTCCGCAAGATGGCGGAGGGCGATCCGGACGCGCGGGTGTTCTCGTTCGACAACGCCGTCGCCTACGCGATCCAGCACGCCGACGAGTACCTCACCGCGGAGGAGGCGTACCTCATCGTGGCGATCCGGCTGCTCATCGAGGAGCACCGCTGGACCCCCCTGCCGGCGAACGTCACCAGCCTCAACTTCGCGAGCGACGGCACCGAGGGGCGCTTCAACAACGCGCTCTCGATCGTGAACGACCTCGGGGTGTCGCAGCGGCTGCCGTTCGGCGGCGAGGTGAGCGCCGCGTTCGTCGTGGCGGCCACCCAGCAGCTCGACGACTACCTCTCGAACACCGACACGCAGTCGGCCGACATCGTGCTCGAGGCGGCCATCCCGCTCCTGCGCGGCTTCGGCGACGTGGCGCTCGAGCCGCTCATCCAGCAGCGCCGCAACCTCGTCTACGCGGCGCGCGAGTTCGAGCAGTTCCGCCGCGACTTCTTCTTCGACCTCGCCAACGACTACCTCAGCCTCGTGCTGCAGCTCCAGGCGATCGCGAACGCCGAGCGGCAGGTCGAGCGCAGCGCCGCCGTCGAGGCGCGCACGAAGGCGCTCGTCGACAGCGGTCGCACCGAGCCGTTCCAGGCCGACCTCGCGACGCAGAACACGCTGTTCGCGCTCGACCGCCTGACCACCCAGCGCGAGGCGTACCGCCTCACGCTCGACCGCTTCAAGGCGCGCATCGGGATGCCCGTCGACGAAGCGATCGAGATCGAGCCCACCAGGTTCAAGCTGCCGGTGCCGAAGATCGACACCGAGCGCGCGCTCGACCTCGCGTTCCGCTACCGCCTCGACCTCCAGACCTCGCGCGACCTCGTCGACGACTTCGCGCGCAAGGTCGACGTCGCGCGCAACAACCTGCTCGGCGACCTCGACCTCCTGCTCGCGAACAACCTGCCCACCGATCCGACGCAGTCGCAGGCCGGCCTCGACTTCTCGCCGGGCGACGACGAGTTCGCGGCGTCGCTCGTCTTCTCGATGCCGCTCGACCGCGTCACCGAGGATCTCCAGCTGCGTCAGGCGCAGATCCTGCTCGAGCAGTCGAAGCGGCAGTACTTCCAGCGTCGCGACGATGCGGCCGTGCAGGTGCGCCAGGCCGCGCGCGGCATCGAGACGGCGCAGTTCAGCCTGGTCATCCAGGAGAAGAACGTGCAGGCCGCGATGAACCGGCAGGCCGCGATCGACGCGGCGCCCGACCGCGCGACCGCGCGCGACCGCACCGAGGCGGTCGACCAGTTGCGACGCGCACAGGACTCGCTCGACGGCGCGCGCAAGAACCTCCAGATCGCGATCCTCCGCTACCTCAACACGACGGGGCAGATGCGCATCGCGCCCGATGGCCGGCTCATTCCGCTGCCTGGCATGGACGTCGGCGAGGACATCGGGCCGGGCATCGTCGACACGAGTCCGTGACGGACGGCGACGACGCGAACGGACGATGCGCGACCGACGCGAGGCGAGTGGAACGAAGCGGACGGCGGAGGCTGAAGCCGGCAGAAGAAACGACGACCGCAGAAACGACGACCGAAGCAGCGACCCCGAAGGCACGACGACCGAAGCCACCCGCGACCGAAGCCACCCGCGACGACGGACCGAGACGAGAGAACCATGCGTACCAAGATCACCATCGCCATCGCCCGCTCGGCCACCTTCGCCCTTGCCGCGTCCATCGCGGCCGTTCCCGCCGGATGCGGCGGCGGTGGCGGCGGCGACGCGGGCACCGAGCAGGCGTCGGTCGGCGCGCGCGACCTCCATACGGTCGAGAAGGCCTCGTTCGACATGGTCCTGCCCGTCAGCGGCGAGCTCGCGGCGCAGCAGCAGGTCGAGATCCGCAACAAGCTCGAGTCGCGCGCGGTGGTCACCGAGATCGTGGCCGAGGGCACGCGCGTCTCGAAGGGCGACGTCGTCGTGCGGCTCGCGCAGGAGGAGCTGATCGACAAGATCAAGGACGCGCGCGACAAGGTCAACACCGCGCAGAGCGCGCAGGTCGCGGCCAAGCAGGCGCTGGCGATCAAGCAGGGCGAGAAGCAGAGCGAGCTCGACAAGGCCGACGTCGCGGTGCGCATCGCCGAACTCGCGCTGCAGGGCTGGCAGGAAGGCGAGGTCGTCAACAAGCGGCAGCAGCTGGCGCTCGCGAAGGAGACGGCGGTCATCAACTTCGACCGCCTCAAGGGCCGCTTCGAGGAGAGCGAGAAGCTCGTCGCGCAGCGCTACATCGCGAAGGACGAGTTCGAGAAGGACCGCATCGCGATGATCGAGGCCGAGGCGAAGGTGAAGCAGGCCGACCTCGACCTCGAGGTGTACGAGAAGTACACGTTCTTCCAGGACGAGGCGAAGAAGAAGTCGGACCTCGATCAGGCGCGTGCCGAGCGGAGCCGCGTCGAGGAGAAGTTCAACGCCGAACTCGTGAAGGCGCAGGCCGACCTCGAGAGCGCGGACTTCCAGCTGACGAGCGCGAAGGACCGCCTGACCAACCTCGAGACGCAGCTCGGCTACACCACGATCTCGGCGCCGATCGACGGGCTCGTCGTGTACGCGACCAGCATCGACAGTTCGAACGGCGGCCGCGGCGGCGGCGACGCGCAGCCCCCGCAGGTCGGCACCGAACTCCGCCCGAATGAACTCGTGATCCTGCTGCCCGACACGTCGCGCATGGTCGCGAACCTCAAGGTGAGCGAGGCGCTGTCCGGGCGCATCCGCCCCGAGCAGCGCGTCACCGTGTTCAGCGACGCGCTTCCGAACCAGCCCATCGCGGGCGCCGTGACGACGGTGAGCGTGCTGGCCGCGAGCGGCGGATGGCGCGACCCAAACCGCCGTGAGTACACGGTGAAGACCGCGCTCGAGGCCGATCCGTCGATCGGGCTCAAGCCGGCGATGCGCTGCAAGGCCGAGATCCTGCTCGGGCGCGTCGAGGACGCGATCAACGTGCCGGTGCAGGCGATCTTCCGACAGGGTCCGGTGGCGTTCGTCTACGTGCAGGATGGCGCGGGATTCGCGCAGCGGCAGGTCGACCTCGGCCGCGCGAGCGAACTGCTCGTCGAGGTGAGGAAGGGGATCGCGCCGGGCGACAAGGTCCTGCTTCGCGAACCGAAGGCGTTCGAGATCACCACGAAGCTCGATGCGAGCGTGTTCGAGATGGCGAACGCGAGCGCTCCGGGATTCGGAGGCCCGGGCGGTGGTGCGGGTGGAGGCGCGGGTCGTCCGCCGATGGGTCGCGGCATGAACGCGTCGCCGGCGGAGTCTGCCGCGGGTGGCGGTGGCGCGAGTGGCGCGACCGGCGGCGCGGCGCCGGCGGCTGGCGGCGGCGAAGGCCGACGTCGCGGTGGTGGTGGCGGCCCGGGCGGCCCGGGCGGCGAGGGTGGCGGTGGTGGTGGTGGTGGTCCCGGTGCTCCCGGCGGTCGTCCCGCGGGTGCGCCGACGGCTGGGTCGCCCGCAGCGGGCGCTCCGACTGCGGGTTGAGACGCGGCGATCGCGCTCCCGACTTCCAACCTGATCGAATCCTGA
>JBIIYI010000253.1:0-4891 GCA_044346895.1 Phycisphaerales bacterium | reverse complement strand
CACGCCACGTGCTTGGCACCGGGTTCTCATGTCGCCAGCGTTCCACGACACTCGGGCGCGACCCGCGCAGCTCGGTGCCAGGCACGTGCCGGGAGGTGCCGGGAAGCTCACGCCACGTGCTTGGCACCGGGTTCTCATGTCGCCAGCGTTCCACGACACACGGGCGCGACCCGCGCAGCTCGGTGCCTGGCACGTGCCGGGAGGTGCCGGGAAGCTCACGCCACGTGCTTGGCACCGGGCTCTCATGTCGCCAGCGTTCCACGACACACGGGTGCGACCCACGCAGCTCGGTGCCAGGCACGTGCCGGGAGGTGCCGGGAAGCTCACGCCACGTGCTTGGCACCGGGTTTCGTGGCACCGGGTTTCGGGCACCGGGTGCCCGGATAGGAACCGGATCCCGGCACCCCCTCCTGCCGGTTCAGTCGCGCGCGGCGAACTCTGCATCGGGGAGGCGGAAACCGTCCGCCGTCGTTCGCAGGTCGCTCATCGCGCTCGCAAGCTGCGCCGCAGCCCGCGCCGATTCCTCCGCCGCCGCCAGCGTCTCGTGGGCGGTTGCTGCCAGGCGGCCGATCGCGTCAGAGATCTGCCGCGAGCCATCCCCCTGCGACCGCATGCCGGCCTGCAGTTCGGCGAACTCCGATCCGCCCGCATCGACCTGCGCGATGATCTGCGCGAGCTGGCCTCCGATCGCCTCGACCTCGCGAACGCCGCCACGGAAGTCCTCCGCGAAGCGCTCCATCTCCGCAACTCCCGCGTCCACGGCCACCTGCATCTCGCGAACCATGCGCTCGATCTCGAGCGTCGCTCCGGCGGTCTGATCGGCGAGCCGTCGGATCTCGCGCGCGACCACGAGGAATCCGAGGCCGTGCTTGCCCGCCTTCTCCGCCTCGATCGCCGCATTCACCGACAGGAGGTTCGTCTGGTCGGCGACCTTCGTGATCGTGGTCACGATCGCGTCGATCGTCGACGCCTTGTGCCGGATCTCGGCAAGTCGAACCGCGACCGCATCGGTCGAACCACCGATCCGGCGGATCGTCTCCTCCATCCCGTCGAGCCCCTTCCGGCCGCCGCGCGCAAGCGCCGCAGTGCTCGTCGCGCTTCCCGCGATGCGGTCCATGGCGCGCCCGAACGCCTCGGTCGTCGCCGCGATCTCGCGCGACGCGGCCGCGATCTGCGCGGCGCTCGCGTTGAGCTCGTGCGCCGACGCCGCCTGCTGGCGCGACGTCGCGCCGAGTTGCGCCGCCGTCGCGTCGATCTGCACGGCCTCGAACTGCACCTTGCGCACGATCCCGCCGACACCATCCTGCATCGACGCGAGCGAACGCACGAGGAGCGACGCCTCGTCGCTCGCCCTCGACGCACGGATCGGCGTGCGCAGGTCGCCCGAGGCCATCGCGTCGGCTGCATCGGTCGCGATCGTGATCCTGCGACCGGCGACGGCCGCCGGCACCAGCAGCAGCAGCGCGAGGACCGCGACCCCGAGCCCCGCGCCACCAACCTGCGCGACCAACCGTCCGTCCGCCACCGCGAAGGCGTCCGCCCTCGATTCGCGCACGACGACATCCCAGTCACGCCCATCCGGCAGCCGAATCGACTCGATCGTCCACAGGCAAGGCTCCTTCGTGACCGGGTCGTCGCGTTCGAGCAACCTCACCTGACTTCCGCCCTTGCCGACGACGGACGGCACCGCGCGCCTCGCATCGACGAGCTCCCTCACGAGCTCCCTCACGAGCGCCGCATAGGGCGTCGCATCCACGCTGTTCGCCCGGAGGAGCCCCTCGCGCTCGTCCTCCGCGGCGTCCATGCGATCGGTCGTCGCGACGACGAACGCCCGCGGCCGCTCGAACCCGCGAATGTCGCTGCCGCTGCTGAGGACGAAGGCGTCGACTCCCACCTCGCGCGAGGTCTGCCGGACGATCTCCGACAACCCGGCGAGCGAGCGATCGATGCCGGCGACGCCGAGGAATCGACCGTCGCGGACGATCGGCGCCACGGTCTCGATGATCGCCTGCCCGTCGTACACGTACGGCTCGGTGATCCTCGGATCCGTCCGTCCGCCGCTGCGGAACGCCTCGCGCAAGCCTCCGTAGTAGAGGCTCGTCTCCATGTCGATGTTCGGCTTGTACGCGAGCTTGTTCCCCGCGCGCCAGTCGAGGAACGCATACGGCAGGAACCGTCCGCTGCCCTCCGGCTGCGCGCCAGCGATCGGACTCGCGAGATAGTGTGCGTCGAGCCCATCGGCGTCCGGCTCGTAGACGAGGTACGTGCCGATCGCCCATGGATTCTCGGTCAGGAGATCCGCCAGCAGCAGCATCTGCCGCTCCCGGTCGCCGACGCGCGGCTCCCACGTGACGGCCCTCGCGGATGCGAGCGTCTGGACCAGCCCGCACGCGAGGCGGTTCTGCGTGTCGATCTCGGCCGCAAGCCGATGCGCGGCGGCGACGAGGCTCGCCTCCGTGTCGCGCACCGCTTCCGAGTAGTCCTCGCGAATCTTGAAAGCGGTCGCGAGCGAGACGAGGAGCAGCGCCGGGACGACGCCGAGCAGCGTCAGTCGACCGACAAGCCGATGCCGAAAGGGAAGTCGACGCTCACGCATGGAGCCCTCGGAACCAGTTCGGAACCAGTGCGAAGTAGGGACGAAACGGGGACGAAACGGGGACGAAACGGGGACGGAGCCAGCACGGAACCAGCACGGAACCCGGACGGAACCGCCGAGAGCCGATTGTACAGCGGCCGAACGGTCGCGCCGGAGATGCCGCGCCGGGCGGAACAGGCCAGTCAAGCCGCGCTTCGCAGCGAAGTCGTGCGATCCCGACCACGCCACGCGATCCCGACCACGCCACGCGATCCCGATCACGCCACGCGATCCCGATCACGCCACGCGATCCCACTCACGCCACGCGATCCCGACCACGCCACCTGCCTCAGACGACCAGCGTCTCCGGCTCCTCGATGAACTCTTTGAGGCTCGCGAGGTACTGCGCGGCCATCGCGCCGTCGATCACGCGGTGATCGAGCGACAGCGTCGCCTGCATCTGCGTGCCGACGACCAACTGGCCATCGCGCACCACGGGCTGCTGCACCGCGGCTCCGCACGCGAGGATCGCCGAGTTCGGCGGATTGATGATCGCCGTGAAGTGCTCGACGCCGAACATGCCGAGGTTCGAGATGGTGAACGTCGCGTCCGACATGTCCTGCACCGAGAGGCCCTTCGTGCGCGCCTTCTCGGCGAGGGTCTTGGTGTCGGCCGAGATCTGCCGCAGGCTCTTGTGATCGGCGTCCTTGATGACGCCAACCACAAGTCCGCCGCCCTTCTCCTCGGGAAGCGAGATCGCCACGCCGATGTTCACCGTCTCGTGGATGCGGATGTGGTCGCCGCCGAAGCTCGCGTTGAAGTACGGGTGCTCCGCCATCGCGAGGGCGCACGCGCGCACGAGGAAGTCGTTGACGCTCAGCTTGACGCCCGACGCCTTCAGCTTCTCGTTGTAGCTCTGTCGCAGATCGATGAGCCGATCCATGTCGAACTTCATCGTGACCTGGTAGTGCGGGATCGTCGTCTTCGACTCGACGAGTCGACGCGCGATCGTCTGGCGCATGCCCGTCAGAGCGACGTCGCGACCCGGGAGCGACAGCGCGAGCGGCGCGCTCGGCGTCTGGACGCCACCGGTCGACACCGCGAGCGCCTGCGAGGGCGAGATGGTCGCCGCCGCGGCCGTCTTCTGGCTCGCCTTGTTCTCGATCGCCAGTTCGACGTCGCGCTTGATCACGCGACCGCCGGGGCCGGTGCCCTGCACCGTGCGGATGTCGATCCCCTGCTCCTCCGCCATGCGACGGGCGACCGGGCTCACGCGCATGCGCGGGCCGTCGTCCCCAAGTCCGCCATCGAGCGAGGGGAAGCCTTCCATGCCGTGACGGGTCTCGGTCTGGACGACCGAAGTCGATGCCGAAGTCGATGCCGAAGTCGATGCGGGAGTGACAGGTGCGGCGGGTACGGCCGCGGCCTTGGCAGGCGCCGCAGGGATGGGCTTCGCCGCGGGAGCCGCGCTTCCGCCCTTCGCGCCACCGGCCTTCACGGACGCCACATCCTCGCCCTCGAGTGCGATGATCGCGATCGCAGTGCCGACCTTCACCTGCTTGCCCGGCTCGACGAGGATCGCCGCAAGCTTGCCGTCGTCGAAGCACTGCATCTCCATCGTGGCCTTGTCGGTCTCGATGTCGGCGACGACCGACCCCGAGCGCACGGGATCGCCTTCCTTGACGTTCCACTTGATGACGGTGCCCGCCTCCATCGTGTCGGACAGACGGGGCATGGTCAGTTCAATCGGCATGGGTATCTCACTGTGCTTTCTGTCGGATCGGCGGGACCGATCACTCACTCGACGATCCGGTCGGCGCTTCGCGCGCTGCACCGGATCCGTACAACCTTCCAACCCAGGATCCGGCGAGTACTTCGCTGGATCCGTACGACCTTCCAACCCAGGATCCAGCGAGTACTTCGCTGGATCCGTACGACCTTCCTACCCAGGATCCGGCGAGTACTTCGCCGGATCCGTACGACCTTCCTACCCAGGATCCGGCGAGTGCTTCGCCGGATCCGTGCAACCCAGGATCCGGCGAGTGCTTCGCCGGATCCGTGCATTCACGCCCTGTAGGTCGCGCTCCGCACCGCCTCACAGATCTTGCGGACGTTCGGCAGGTACTCCTGCTCGAGCTTCGACGAGTACGGCGTCGGCACGTCGTCCGAGTGGACGCGGTGCACGAAGTTGTCGAGATCGTCGAAGCAGTGCCGGTGGATCAGCGCGGCGAGCTCGCCGCCCGGCGACGAGAAGCTCCACGACTGGTCGACCACGACGGCGCAGTTCGTGCGGCGCACGCTCGCGACCACGGTCGG
>JBIIYI010000252.1:0-4894 GCA_044346895.1 Phycisphaerales bacterium | reverse complement strand
GATCCGCTTCCCGTCGAGGACCGCGTCGTCGACATGGACGAGGACGACCCGCCCGATGACGAGGTTGCCTCCGTCGGGGACGCCGGGCGCGAAGCGCCGCACCTCGTGGGTCTCGCATTCGAAGGAGATCGGGCTCTCCGCGAGGCGGGGCGCCGCGATCCGTTCGCAGGCGAGCGGCGTGAGCCCCGCGAGCGCGAACTCGCTCTCGCCCGGCGCGAGGCGCTCCGAACACGCGACGACGCGACGCACGTTCGATTCGGTCGCGATCGAGATCGAGAAGCAACCGCTGCCGCCCTCGGCGATCGGCTTCGCATTGGCGAGCGTGTCCTTCTCATCGCCGTCCTCGCGGTTCGAGGGGCAGAATGCGACGAGGAAGGGCTCGGCCGAGATTCCCGTGAAGAAGGAGAACGGCGCGAGATTCACGGCGCCGGCGGCGGACACCGTGCCGACCACCGCGATCGGCCGCGGCACGATCGAACCGATGAGGAGCCCGTAGCGGCGCGACTCGGAGATCTCGGCGGGATCGATGCGCATCAGCCGCGCCTCCGCGCGAGATCGTCCCGCACGCGCGCGAGCAGCCCGTCCATCGACGCCTCGAGCATGCGGATCATCTCGGTGAATCCGTCGCGTCCGCCGTAGTAGGGGTCGGGGACGTCGTCGTGGTCGCGGTCGGGCTCGAAGTCGCGCACGAGGACGACGCGTTCCCGAGGTGCGCCTCGGGCGACGACGTCGCGCACGTGCGAGCGATCCATGCAGACGAAGAGATCGTGGCGCGGGAAGTCGGCGTCGCGCAGCCCGCGCGCGGTGCCGTCGGCGGCGTAGCCCGCGGTGCGGAGTGCGTCGATCGAACGATGGTCCGGGTCGTCGCCCTCGTGCCAGTCGCCCGTCCCGGCGGAATCGATCTCGAGATCGGGGAGGATTCCCGCGCGGCGCGCGTGCTCCCGGAAGATGTTCTCCGCCGCGGGGCTCCGGCAGATGTTCCCGGTGCAGATGAAGATGATCCGATAGGGCGCACGTGCGCGCGTCATGCGGCGAGTGTAGCGAACGGGTCGGCGTACACTGCGGCCCTCATGGCCTACGACTACGACCTCATCGTCCTTGGCAGCGGCCCCGCGGGGCAGCGGGCGGCCGTGCAGGCCGCGAAGATCGGAAGGAAGGTGGCGATCGTCGAGCAGCGGCAGATGGTCGGCGGCGTGTCGCTCCACACGGGCACGGTTCCGAGCAAGACCTTCCGCGAGGCCGTCCTGTCGCTGACGCACGTGCCGTCGCTTTCGTCGGGCGTGCCGGTCCAGCGCCCGCGTCCGACGATCCACGACCTCCTGCACCGGGTGAACGACGTCATCGAGCGCGAGCTCGATGTCGTCGCGAGGCAGCTCTCGCGCAACGGAATCGATCTCCTGACCGGCATCGCGCGGTTCATCGATCCGCACGCGATCTCGATCGATGGCGACGCGCTCGACCGGCACGCGACGGCGGAGCGGTTCCTGATCGCGACGGGAAGCGTTCCGGCGCCGCCGCCGGTCGCATGCGACCACCGGACGATCCTGACGAGCGACGACGTGATCCGGCTCGACCGCCTTCCGCGGTCGCTCGCGGTGATCGGCGGCGGCGTGATCGGCATCGAGTACGCGTCGATGTTCGCCGAACTCGGGGTCGAGGTCACGCTCATCGACCGGCATGCGCGTCCGCTCGAGTTCTGCGATGCGGAGATCGTCGACGAACTCCTCCACCAGATGCGCACGCGGCGCGTCACGTTCCGGCTCGGCGAGGCGGTGAAGTGCCTCCGCTGTCCGGACGATGCGCAGATGGCGTCGATCGAGCTCGAGAGCGGGAAGACGATCGAGGTCGACGCGGTGCTCTACTCGATCGGCCGCGTCGGCAACACCGCGGCGCTCGCGCTCGACAAGGCCGGACTCAAGACCGACGATCGCGGGCGCCTGACGGTCGACGCGCAGTTCCGGACGGAGGTCGCGCACATCTCGGCGGCTGGCGACGTGATCGGATTCCCCGCGCTCGCCTCGACGAGCTCCGAGCAGGGGCGGCTCGCCGTCTGCGCGATGTTCGGACTCGAGGCGAAGCCCGCGCCCGCCGGATTCCCGTATGGGATCTATGCGATTCCGGAGATCTCGATGATCGGGGCGACCGAGGAGGAACTGACGAAGCAGAAGGTCCCGTACGAGGTCGGGGTCGCGCGCTATGCGGAGATCGCGCGCGGGCAGATCCTCGGCGACGAGAGCGGGCTCTTCAAGATGATCTTCCACCGCGAGACCCGGAGGCTTCTCGGCGTGCATTGCATCGGGACGCAGGCGACCGAACTCGTGCACATCGGGCAGGCGGTGCTCACGCTCGGCGGCGGACTCGACTACTTCCTCGAGACGGTGTTCAACTACCCGACGCTCGCGGAGTGCTACAAGGTGGCGGCGTACAACGCGGCGAACCGCATGCGCGCGAAATCGCAGCCGACGGCTTGAATCGCGCTTGGCCACGCGTATACTCGCCGCGTCTTTCACAACCGGGGCCGACCAGATTCGACCGGACGCAACCGGTCCATCGTTGCGAGTCGTGGAGCATCCAGGCCACGTAAAAAGGATGCAAAACAACAACTGCCAACACGCAGTACGCTCTCGCCGCCTAATGCGCGGTGACGCGGAGTAGACCCGACACCCGGTAGGGTTTGCCCGCGCTAAAAACCGGGTTGGTTCCAAAGCGCCGCCTGGCCGCAGAGGAACGAGACTACAGCGAGGCTGGCCGAGGTTTGGCGCTCGTCGTGCGCGGATGACCTCGGTGAGATTGAAAGCACGAACACACTTGTAGACGCGATGGGCAGGACGTATCGGGACGGGGGTGCGAATCCCCCCGGCTCCATTTTGAGCGCTCGCAACTGGCGGCGGGGCGAACCTTTGGTTCGCGACCGCCGCCTTTGCTCGCTTTCGCGAGGATGACGTTCTGTTCTGAGCGCTCGCGACTGGCGGCGGGGCGAACCTTCGGTTCGCGTCCGCCGCTCTCGCTCGCTTTGGTGCTTCTGAGCTGGCCTCGCGCGTGGATCGCGCCGGGGTGAGCCACCGCATCGGCGACCGCTTGAAGTTTGAGCGCTCGCGACTGGCGGCGGGGCGAAGCTTCGGTTCGCGTCCGCCGCTCTCGCTCGCTTTGGTGCTTCTGAGCTGGCCTCGCGCGCGGATCGCGCCGGGGGGAGCCACCGCATAGGCGACCGCTTGAAGTTTGAGCGCTCGCGACTGGCGGCGGGCGATCCTTCGGTTCGCGCCCTCGCTCTGGCGCGGGGCGTCGCGGCGAAGCCGCGGCGGTCCTTCGCGCCGCGCGGCTCGGGGCGACGCGCTCAGCCGTTCTTCTTCGCGAACTCGCCCATGAAGTCGGCGAGGATCTCGCAGCCCTTCACCGGGAACGCGTTGTAGATCGAGGCCCGCATGCCGCCCGCCTCGCGGTGGCCGAGCAGGCCGAAGAGACCCGCCTTCTCAGCCTCGGCGACGAACTTCGCATCGAGGTCCGCCTTGGGCGTCTTGAAGCAGACGTTGAGGTGCGAACGGCACCACTTCTCCGCAGGCCACGAGTAGAAGCCGCCGGAGTTGTCGACGGCGTCCCAGATGAGGTTCGCCTTGTAGGCGTTGTTCTTGGCGATGGATGTGGGGCCGCCGACCTTCAGCGTCCATTCCGCCATCAGACCCATCACGCGCACCGCGAACGTCGGCGGCGTGTTGAGGCGCGAACCCGCGTTCGCGTGCTCCTCGAACCGCAGGATCTGCGGGATCCGCTTCGTCGCGCTTGCGAGGAAGTCCCTGCGCGCGATCACGAGGCTCGCGCCTGACGCGCCGAGGTTCTTCTGTCCCGCCGCGAGCACCATCGCGTGCCGGGTGAAATCCCACGGGCGCGAGAAGATGTCGCTGGTGGCGTCGCCGATCAGCGGAAGCGAGGTCTCCGGCGGCGCCCAGAAGGTCGTGCCCTCGACGGTGTTGTTCTGGCAGTAGAGGAGGTACTTCGCGCCCGCCGGTTCCGCGAACTCGCCCTTCTTCGGCACGCGCGAGTACTTCGCCGGCAGCGAACGACCGTCGAAGGCGACCGTGACCGGTCGGCAGACGAGCGCTTCGGTGTAGGCCTTGTAGGACCAGATCGAGGTGTCGATGTATGCGGCGGTGTCGTTCTCGCCGAGGAAGTTGAACGGCAGCAGGCCGAACTGCACCGTCGCCCCGCCGGGCATGAAGAAGACCGCGTATTCGCTGCCGACCCCCGCGGCCGCCCGGCATGCGGCCTCAGCCTCGTTGTTGAGAGCCTCGTAGAGGGCGCCGCGGTGCGACAGTTCGAGCAAGCCGATGCCGCCGCCGCGGCAATCGATCAACTCCTCCCGGATCTGCTCGAGCACGCTTTCGGGCATGCAGGCGGGTCCGGCGCTGAAGTTGTAGACGCGACCTTTCGAGGGCGACTGGGGGAAGAGCGTCGAGTGGATCGTCGTGGCGGTCGGTGTTGCAGTCGGTGTTGCGGTCATGGCGGGTGCGTTCCTGACGGTCGTCCGAGGCTCACTTGCGGCTCACTCGAGGCTCACCTGAGGCTCTTCCGAGCCGATGGCGGCAGGGTGCCGGGTGCGTTCGACGGGTTTCGACGGATCGCGCCCGTCGGATCCGCCGGCCCGCCGGATGGCGAGTCGACGGGGTTTGCGCACGCAAACCGGAACGGCGAGTGTAGCACCCCCCCGGGTCCGATCGCCGCGGAGGCCTCCCCCCACCCCGGTCCGTCGGGCGCTCCGCGGCCTCAGCCGGCGACGACGAGTCCCGCCGGAATTGCGAAGGTCTCGGCATCCTGGCCCCCCGCGAAGACCGCAAGCAGCCGCGCGGATCCGGACCCGCGACTTGCGGTGCCGAAGGGCGGTCCGAACGCAGGAACCTCG
>JBIIYI010000251.1:0-4895 GCA_044346895.1 Phycisphaerales bacterium | reverse complement strand
AGTCTGAAATGTCCGCGAACCTTGATCGAACGCCGAAAGGCAGTGGGGTTTCGACGAGTTTCGGGATTCGGCACGGCCTGCGCGCAGAATCCGCGAGTTCGCCGCTCTTCCCCTCCGACAGACAAGTGCTGTCCGGCTCGGCTCGAGGCACGCTCGGGCGGAAGGCCGGAAAAGGGATCTGGGCAATACCCCCAGTCTGGCGAGCGCGGAGGCGGAACCGCTGCGTGAAGCCAGGTGCTGTTCAAAGAGCGTGTCCGAGCGATTCGGCTCCGGGATGCGAGGCTTCGGCCCGCCCTCTCCGGAGCCGAGTTCCGTTTTGGACCGGGCGGTTTCGTCGGACCCTCCTTCTGCGCCGACCGCGTCCGTCCGCATGCCGGCGCGTCGGGTCGCCGGAGCACATGCACAGACAGCGACGCGAGCGCACTTGCGGCCGTTCCGAGCGCCGGCCCGAGTATGCACCCGCGTGATCGGGCGGGCTCGGATCCTCCCTCGCATGGCCACGCTCGCTCGCATGGCCGCGCTCGCATGATCGCGCTCGTATGGCCGCGCTCGTATGGCCGCGCTCGCATGGCCGCACGGTCATGTCGGCGAGTGGACGCCGCCCGTTGCTTCTCCCATCCCGACGCCGCGAACCTCGACGACCTCGCCACGATCGACGAACAGCAGCTTCGCCGAGGCCGAGCCCTGCGGCAGCGACCAGAGTTCCTCGACCGCTGCGCAGTAGGCGCGCATCTGCGCGCGATATCCGACCAGCTTGGCTTCGAGGCGTTCTTCGGACGCGCCCACGGCGCCGGTCTTGTAGTCGACGATCGTGGCGCCCATGATCCGGCCTCCGGCGTCGCGATGGAGCACGAGGCGATCGATGCGACCGGCGATGATCGCACCCGCCGCGCCCGCCTCGGAGTCCTCGCGGAGGAACGGATGCTCGTTGCGGACGTCGTCGGTCGCCGACGCGCGCAGCGCCTCTGCGATCGAGCCGTTGCCTCCGACGTCCCGGACGATCTGCGCGAGCAACCGCTCCGCATCCTGCCGCATCTGGATCGGCACGGGGGCGCCCTTCTCGATCGCGGCGCGTTCGGCGGCGCGCAAGACCAGTTCGGAGAGTCGCGTCGGATCGGGCGCGGCGGCCGCGACGAGATCCTCAATCGAGCGGACCTCGCGGAAGCACTCGTGCACGAGCACTCCGCGCAGCGGGATGTCCTCGTTCGAGAACGGGTCGTCCGACCAGAGCCCGACCGTCTCGTGCGACGAGGGTGGCCGCGCGCGACCGCGCGGCTGCTCGACGATCTCGACAAGCGGCGAAGCGGATGAACCCTCGTCGGGTTCGGCGGTGGAGGTGTTGGAGGTGTTGGAGGTGTTGGCATTGGTGGCGACGGCGTCAGCGCCGGCCATCGCGCCCGATCCGGTGACGCTGGCGACGCTTCGGGCGTTCGATGCGGCGTCCGCCGCCGAACTGGTGGAAGCCACCCTTTCGGGTGAGGATGTCCGATCCGCCGCCTCGCCTTCGTACTCCACCGACCAGAACGGGGCTTCCTGGTCGTGCGCGGCCTGCGCGCGCGCCGGTGCGAACGGCGGCGCCTTGGAAAGCGCATCAGGCACGCTCACCGAACGTGCGAGCGCCGAAGCGATCAGTTTCGACGCCGTGGGCAACTTGCCCCCCGGGTCGTTCGAGACGACGAGATGCAGTCCGCATCGTGCCCGCGTGGCCGCGACGTAGAAGAGCGAGAGATCGTCGAGCAGGCGCCTTCGCCTCTCATCGCGCTCGAGCACCGCGAGCTCCGGCACCCACGTGCGAATCTCCGCGCTGCCGAGCGGACCGACCAGTTGCGGCGGTCGCGTCGGATCGGTCGCGACCGAAGCCCAGTCCTTGGGCGTGCCGCCCCACGCGTCGTCGAGCGAGGCCAGCACGACCTCGTCGAACTCGAGGCCCTTCGAGGCATGCACGGTCATCACGCGGATCCGGTCGGCGGAACTCGCGTCGGCCTCGTCGTCGGCGATCGCATCGAGGAAGCCGGCGAGGCGGGCCGGCGGCTCCGCGGCAAGGTCCTCCGCGATCGCGATCATGCGCTCGAGCCGCCCGCGGTCGCGCGCGCTCAACCGGCCTCCGGCGTCGGTGCGCGCGTCGAGTCGGTCGACGAAGCCGCGGAGGACGCGCACGAGCCCCTCGTCCGCGATGCGACGTCGCATCTCCACCGCGAAGTTCACGGCCTCGGCGCGGGCCGCTTCCTTGCGCCCCGCGACATCCTCGAGCGGCCGGAGGCCCGTGAGTTCCGCGATCGGACCGCGCGACGCGAGGAAGTGCGCGATGCGATCGCCGGGCTGATCGACGAGTCGGAGGATCTGGATGATGCCCACGACCGCGGGCGAGTCGAGCAGCGTGGCGCGGCCTTCCTCGCTCGCAGGCACCCGCTGTGCCCGCAGCGCCTCGATGACGTCGTTCGCCACGCGGTTCGTGCGGACGAGGATGCCGATCGTGCGCTCGGGATGCGTGCGATGCAGCATCGCGGCCACCTTGGCCGCACGCTCGGCGGCGCTCACGGCCGGTGCAGGCGCGACCCGAGCCGCGGTCGCGGCGGAGCCTGCACCGGGGCCTGCACCGGCGGCCGACGACGCAGCGCTCGCCACGGGGTCGAGCGAGGGATCGCCGTCGGGCGTCGTCGCGTCGTCGCCGGACTCGCCACCCGGCGGGGACGCGGGGCTTCCCGCGCTTACGGACTTGGCGCGGCCTCCACCCTTCGCGCCCTTCGCGCGCAACGCGACCTTCTGCGGTGCCGCGTCGTCGGGGTCGTCCGGCTCGCCGTAGGCGTAGGCGTGGATGTGGCCCGCGAGCGCGAGGTCCGCGGCCTCGTGCGGCTCGAAACGCCACTCCGCGAGCGCCCGCGTGAATGCGCTTGCGGCGACCTCATCGGACAGTCCCTCGCGCGAGACGAAATCGGCGATCGTGAGCAGCGGCTGCCGATGCGAGTCCTCCTCGACGAGCGGAGGAACGTCGTCGGCGAGATGCGAGAAGACCCGGTTCACGAAATCCATCAGGAGTTTCGACGAGCGGTAGCTCTTCCGGAGCGGCGCGTCGGCATCGAGCCGCGACGCGTAGCGGCGCTCCATCTCGGAGATCAGCCCCGGCGTGCCTCCGCGCCAGCCGTAGATCGACTGCTTCGGATCGCCGACGACGAGGAAGCGGCCTCGGGCCCCCGTCGCGGAATTCGTGGCAGCCACTGTGGCTGCGACTGGAGCAGCGTCTGGGGCAGCGTTCGTGGCGGAATGCGTGGCGGGATGCGTGGCGGAACGCGTCGGATCCGAAGACGCCCGATCGGCTGCGTGCGGATCGACTCCGAGGACGTCCTCGATGAGCGGTCGAAGCGCCGCGTACTGCTCGGCGCTCGTGTCCTGCGCCTCGTCGATCGCGAGATCGACGATCTCCGAGCCGATCGCGCTGCGCAGGGCGCTGGGATCGGCGACGCGCGAACCCGTACGCCGCGCCGCACGCGCCACGCCGTGGCCCACATCGCCGAAGGTGTAGAGCCCGCGTTCGGCCTGCAGTTCGGCGAGCGCCTTGTCCGCAAGCGGCATCACCGCCAGCGCTCCCCGGATGCGATCCTGGACCTGTGCGATCAGCCCCGCGCGCAGGTGCGGCTTGATCGCGGCGAACGCGGCGATCCAATCCGACGGAGACGGGTACTTGTCGTAGGCCTCCGAACGATCGAGCCGCTCGAGTATCGATTGACCCACGAGCCTGCGGAAGTCCTTCGCCTCGAGGCACTCGAGCACGACGCGATGGGCATTGGCCCACTTCACGCGAGGTTTCGGCGCCTTGCGGTCTGCCGTCTGCGGGATCACGAGCGCGCGCCACCGATCGCACGCGCGGCGGTAGTGGACGTCGGCATCCGGTCCGGTGACGTCGCTTCCCTGCGGTATGCGCGCGATCCAGCCCCACGCCCGGTCGATGCCGGCGTCGCCTTCGCCCGCGGAGGCGCGGTAGTGATCGAGCACGCTGACCGAGCGACCTCCGATGAGGGACGCGATCGAATCGACGACCGAGGCCTTCGGCGCCCCCGCCTCGAGGAGCGCCACGAGCTGCGCGGCGTCGGGCTCGGCGAGCACCCGCGCCGCCGCCTCGGCGCGGAGGATCTCGATCTCGCGATCCTCTCCCATGGTCCAGTCGGGCGGAAGTCCGACCTCTTCCGGCATCGCGCTTGCGATCCGATGGAAGTAGCCGTCGATGGTGCCGATCTGCATGCGGTGCAGATCGCGACAGAGGGCCTCGAGCACCGCGAGATACTCGGCCGCATCGGCGGGCCCCACCACGGGCTCGAACTTCCTGCGCACCTCCGCACCGGCCTTCGAGTCGTGCGCGCCCTGCGCCGCATGCGTGAGGATGCGCGCGAGGATCTCGCCCGCGGCCTTCCGGGTGAAGGTAACGGCGAGGATCGCCGAAGGGCGCGGCGGGCGACCGGCGCGCAGTTCCTCGAAGCACCACGCGAGCACGCGGTTCGCGAGCGTCCACGTCTTGCCCGATCCCGCGTTCGCGACGAGGATCGACCGCTTCGGCGCCGTTGACGGAGCTTTCGGAGGTACGGGCGAACTCATGCGTCACCTCCGCCCGAGGATGCGTCGCTTTCGCCCGACTCGCCGCTGCCGTCCGCGTCGGTCGCATCGAGACCGAGCGCCTGCGCGCGCAGACCCAGACCCCAGACCGCCGCGAGCGGATCGTCGGACGGGAACGGCGTGCGCTGCGCCGGCGCGAACTCGCCGCGAAGCACGCCGTCGACCACGCGCCTCGCCTCGTCGAACGCCGCGTCGAACTCGTTCGGCTCGCACGCGAGCATGCGGAAGCCGCTCCGTTCGGCGCTGGCGGCGAGGTTGATGTAGCCAAGCCCATCCGACCCCACGTGGAT
>JBIIYI010000250.1:0-4897 GCA_044346895.1 Phycisphaerales bacterium | reverse complement strand
GCGCTCGGCTCCGGAGCGAGCCTGCACTCCTCGACTGCGCCTCCGATCGGATGCAGGAACTGCGCCGGACGCTCGTCGCGGGGGTCGCCGAATACCGCAAGGGCGCGGCGGGAGCGGTGGCGTTCGCCGTGCGCAACCGCGCGCGCGACGCACTCGCCGACATCGACGCGCCGGGCATGCGCCAGGCGCGCATGCGCGTCGACGAACTGCGCGCGCTCACCACGATCCGCCGTCCGATCAGACGCGTGATGTCCGAGGCCGCGCCCGCGCTCGCCGCGGTGAAGCCGATCGTCCTCGCAAGCCCGCTCTCGGCGTCGACGATGCTTCCCGCGGACTTCCCCGCGTTCGATCTCGTCGTCTTCGACGAGGCGTCGCAGGTTCCGGTCTGGGACGCCGCCTGCGCGATCTCGCGCGGCGTGGCGAGCATCATCGTCGGCGACTCGCGGCAGATGCCGCCGACGAGCTTCTTCGACCGGAAGGACTCGGGACTCGAGGGCGAGGATGTCGGCGGAGCCGACCGGGGCGCCGGAGGCGACGCCGCGGGCGACTCCGGAAGCGAGGCCGCGCTCGCCGACGCGCTCGAACCGCTCGAAAGCGTGCTCGAGGAGGCGATCGCCTCGGGCATTCCGCAGCGGAGCCTGCTGTGGCACTACCGCTCGCGCGACGAGCGCCTCATCGAGTTCTCGAACCGCCGGAGCTACGGAGCGAGGCTGCAGACGTTTCCCGCCGCGCGACGGGCGCACCCGAACCTCGGCGTCGAGTTCCGCCACGTCGGCGGGGTCTACGACCGCGCGGGCACGTCGACGAACCGTCGCGAGGCCGAGGAGATCGTCGCCGAGATCTCGCGGCGCATGCTTTCGGACGACGCGGCGAGCGCGAACCGCTCGATCGGGGTCGTGACGTTCAGCGTCGCGCAGCAGACGCTCGTGCAGGACCTGCTCGACGAGGCCGCCGACCGCGATGCGCGGCTGCGCGAGAGGCTCGCGGATGCCGCGAACGCCGGCGAGGAGCTCTTCGTCAAGAACCTCGAGAACGTGCAGGGCGACGAGCGCGCGACCATGCTCTTCTCGATCTGCTACGGCCGCGACGCCTCGGGCGCGGTCCACCACAACTTCGGACCGCTCAACCTCTCGGGAGGCGAGCGGCGCCTCAACGTCGCCGTCAGCCGCGCGCGGGAGAAGGTGATCGTGTTCGCATCGATGCGGGCGTCCGACCTCGATCCGAAGCGCTGCAGTTCGAAGGGCGCGCAGGACCTCCGCGACTACCTCGCCTTCGCCGAGCACGGGACGCTGCCCGCGACGCGCGAGGAGGGCGCGCCGTCGCCCGAGATCGACGTGTCGGCGATCGAGCGGCGGCTCGCGAAGGCGCTCGAATCGCGGGGATTCCGGGTCGATCTCCACGTGGGGCGCTCGCGCGACTACCGCGTGTCGCTCGCGCTGGCGCTGCCGGAGGCGCCGGACGAGTGGATCCTCGGGATCGAGCTCGACGGCGCGTTCCACCGCACGGCGCCGACGGTCATCGACCGCGAGCTCGTGCGGACGGGCGTGCTCGCGTCGCTCGGGTGGCGCACGGTGCAGGTGAGCGCGATCGACGTGCTGCGCGACGAGGCGAAGACGGTCGAGCGGATCGTGGCGGCGGCGCGGGGCGGGTGACGCCCCCCCGACCGACCCGTGCACGACCGACCCGTGCACGGCACATGCCATCCAGTGCCAGGCACTGCATGGCATGTGCCGTGCACACCACGCAAAATCCGCTTGCCCGCGGAAACGCTTCCAACGGCGCACAAGCGTCGCGTGCACGGCACGTGCCACCCTGTGCCTGGCACAGGGTGGCACGTGCCGTGCACCGTTCGGGCGGGCGATCAGCGCGCGCAGTTCGGCTCGGGCACCCGCGACGGCGCGATCTCCCGCTCGAGTTCGAGCCCGCCACCCTCGGCCTTCACGATCCACACCGGCTTCGCCCCGAAGTGACCGGCGCTCGGGAAGGCGATCTCACCCGTCACTCCGGCATGCGGCGCGAGCGCCCGTAGGGCCGCCGCCACCCCTTCGCGCGTTCGGCGTTCCGGCGGCAGCGACTCGAGCGCACGCACGACCGCCTGCATAGCGTCGTACCCGAGCGCCGCGAACGCCGTCGGCTCGTCGCCGTAACGGGCGCGGTATCTCTCCGCGAATCGCGCCGCCGACGGACGCGCGCCCGCTCCGAACCAAGCGTGCGTGGTGAACCGGACGGCCGCGTCCTTCGTCCATGCGGCGACATCCGGAAGGTCGAAGCTGTCGGCCCCGAGGATCGCACCTCGGAAGCCGGCTGACCGGAGCGCGGCGATCGCCGGTGGCACGGATGCGGGTAGGCACGCCACGTAGACCGCATCGGGATTCGTCGACAGCACGGATGCGACATCGATCTTCGATGGATCGGCGAACGCATGGCTCGTCGACTGCATGCCTTCGAGCGATCTCGCCCGAGCGGCGAAGGCCTGACTCACCGCGATCGGGAAGTCGCCCGTCGCCTCGAACAGGATCGCGACCTTGCGCGCGTCGAGCGCCTCGTGCGCGAACTCCGCCATCGCGGCACCCTGCGCCGCATCCGAGTAGCACGCGAAGCTCAGCCGATCGCCGCCCGGAAGCCGTGCGAGACAGGGGTCGGTGGCGCCGACGACGACGAATGGCGCCGCGGCCGAGGCGAACGGCTCGTACCCCGCGCGCAGTTCGTCGGAATCGCAGCAACCGATCCCCGCGATCGAGGTCCTCGCCGCTTCCGCCGCACCGGCGACGCTCACTACGTCCAAGCCCCAGGCGACCTGCCCTGCCTCCTCGCGTGCGAGCATCGCTCCCTTGAGCGCCGCGCGGTCGAGCGCCGCGACCGGCCCCGTCGGCTCGAAGACGCAGGCGATGCGGGGAAGCGACGCCTTCGCGCCCGCCCCGCTTTCAGGTCCCGATCTCGCGGTGGCGGAGCAGCCGACGAGGACAAGCAGCGCGGTCGCGGCGAGTGCGAGCACGGCGACGCAGGAGCTCGGATGACGACGGCTGAAGCAAACGGATGGAAGCGGCATGGGAGCTCCGAACATGGACTCGAGAGGACTGAGAACCACACGCGGCGGAACGGAGGAACGTGATTCACCTCGGAAACGAGAGAATACCGCGTCACCCGAAGCCGTCGCGGGACAAGATGACCCTGTCCCGAGCGTCGCACGCAACCCGCGCGACCCGTCCCGGCCCGGAGTCACGGCATGTCGCACCTCGACCGAAATCACCCACGCCCCTCGCTCATCCGACTCGCGATCGTCGCAGCCACGATCGCCACGCAACACGCGCCGGCCCTCGCTGCCGAACTCCCCTTCGCCGCCATCGCCTCCCGGGTCGTCTCTGGCCAGAACCCGGTGTTCGGCGGCCAGATCGGCGCAGGCGAGCGATTCGGCCGCGCCTGCACGGGGATCGGCGACGTGGACGGCGACGGCATCCCCGACATCGCGGTCACCTCGCCCAACGCCGAACCCGCCGGGGGAGCGGCCAACGCCAACCGCGGCGCCCTCCACATCTGCTTCCTCAACCCGGACGGCAGCGTGCGCGCCTTCAACCAGATTGACAACGAGGACGGCCTGCCGCTCGCGATCGGCGACAGCTGCGGTCAGGGCTGCGCGCACCTCGGAGACCTCGACGGCGACGGTCTCCCGGAGATCGGGCTTGGCGCTCCGGGAATCGACGACGGCGCGATGAACGCGGGCGGCATCATCATCGCGAGCATCCATGCGAACGGCGCGCTCGCGCGATTCACGCGCATCACGCAGTCGACTTCGGCCGCGATGCCGACGCTCGACGAAGTGGATAACTTCGGCGGACGCGGACTCGCGAACGTCGGTGATCTCGACGGCGACGGGTCGATCGAGGTGGCCGTCGGGTGCTATCACGACGACGACGGCGGGATCGACCGGGGTGCCGTGTACCTGCTCTCGATCCGTGCGGCCGGAACGGCCTTCGTCGTCGATCGCGTCGCGAAGATCTCCGCCACCGCCGGAAATCTCCTGAGTCCTCTCGAGGATGACGACCTCTTCGGCATGACGGTCGCTCCGCTTGGCGACCTCGATGGTGACGGCGTGGGCGACCTCGCGGTCGGCAACAACAAGGACGACCTCGGCGCGACCGACATGGGTTCGCTCTTCCTACTCGGCCTCGGCTCCGCGGGCGGCGTCGCGCGCGAAGCGGTCGTGTCGCAGTCGAGCGGATTCCCCGGGCTCTCGCTGATTCCGGGAGAACGCTTCGGTCGCGCGCTCGCGAACCTCGGAGACCTCCGCGGCGACGGCAGCACCGTGCTCGGAGTCGGAGCCGGCGCAGGCGTCAACGGCGGACGGCTCTGGCTGGTCGCGATTGGCCGCCAACGCTCGGCGGACTTCGATGGAGACGGAAGCGTCGGCGGTGCCGATCTCTCCGCGCTCCTCTCGGCGTGGGGAACGGCCGGTCCGACGGACCTCGACTGGTCGGGCGAGACCGGCGGCGCGGACCTCGCGGCATTCCTCGCGTCCTGGCGCTAGCCGCGCCGACCGGTGCACGGCACGTGCCGCCCAGTGCCAGGCACTGCATGGCATGTGCCGTGCACAGCGCGAGGGGCCTGCGGGATCACGAAAATGCGGGCCTCGAGCCACAAGTGCCGCGTGCACGGCACGTGCCGCCCAGTGCCAGGCACTGCATGGCACGTGCCGTGCACGGGCCCTACTTCGCGGGATACTCGTAGACGCCCCGCCCCGTCTTGTCGCCAAGCCGACCCGCCTGCACCAGCTGCCGCAGCAGCGGGCACGGGAAGAACTTCGGATTCCCCAGCTCCTTGTGGAGCACCATCATGATGTCGTGGCAGACGTCGAGGCCGATGAAGTCGGCGAGGCGCAGCGGACCCATCGGGAAGTTGC
>JBIIYI010000249.1:0-4903 GCA_044346895.1 Phycisphaerales bacterium | reverse complement strand
ACTCGATCACACGACGACCGCCCAGTTCGTCCACCACCGCGTTGAGCAACGTCTCGTTGCGATCCGCCGTGATCTCCCAGAACATGAATCCACCAAGATCATGCTCGCGCAGATAGTCGGCCTTGACGCCGATGGACTGTGCGTCTTCGTAGGACACGAAGTGACCGCCGAATTGCGTTGGGTGATACGCCCAGACGGCTTGCGCCACTGGATCCCAACGACGCATGTAACCGCCCGTTGAAATGAACTGCTCGATCTGCGTGAAGTCATTGACGCCCGTCACGCCCGACGACCAGTCATCCCACGTGCCTGGTGCAGCGCCAGTTGCCGCTTGAAAGAGGCCGTCGTTGGTCGCGCCTACGCCCTTCCATGCACGACCGTAAAACGCGAGCCCGGGCACGATCTTTTCTGATGGCACACCCGCCGCGAGAAACGCTTCGAGCGCCGTGCGCGTGTTGTAGTTCTGCTGCGTGAACGAATTGCCCGCCGCGGGATTCCATGCGAATCCCGCGTGGTGTCCCGTCTGCGTCAAATCCCACGCACCAAAAAAGTCGTAGCTCATCACATTGATCCAATCGAGGTACTCGTGATAGAGCTCCACTTCGGTGTTCGCAATCTTGTCGAGCCCTGCGCCGACTGCCACCGTCAAGAGGTACTTGCGATCCGCAGGGCGACCATCCTCCTTCGAGGCCGCATCGAGTTTCTCCCGCAATTTCGCGAGGAGCAGCGTGAAGTTGCGTTTGTCTTCAGGGCGCACGACGTTCGATTCAAGCCCGCCACCGCAGGGATACTCCCAGTCGATATCGACGCCGTCGAAGCCATACTCGCGAATGAACGCAACACAACTATTTGCAAACGTCGTTCGACGCGCGTCGGTGAGCGCGGCGTCACTGAAGAGCCCTGAGAGCGTCCAACCTCCGACTGAAATCAGCGTCTGCAAGTGCGGGTGCTCGCGCTTCAGCACGTTGTTGAGCTGGTTGTAACAACCGCGCAGCGGTTGATCCCATGTATCACCCGGGTAGTTCTTGTCGGTCGCTGCGTAGGTATCGAAGGGCGCGATCGTGAAATCTGAGTTGATCTTCGCGAAGGCGTAGTTGAGATGCGTGACTTTCTCAAATGGCGTGTCCACGGGCTGGTAGTTGCGCCCGTAGATTCCCCACTCAATCCAGTAGCCCACGATCTTCTTCGGCGCAGGCAACGTTCCCCAACGCGCGAGCAACGCGGAAAGATCTTCCGCGTCGACGACGCCATCGCGATTGACATCCGCTGGAAACGCGGCGCCAGGCTCGCCTTCAGAACCCCACGCGCCGAGCAGGACTGCAAGATCCGCGGCGCCGACGTTCCGATCACCATCGATATCTTCGGGTGCCCAGTACGGCCCCTTCGCTTCCGCTTCAGGCTCTTTCCCTCCACCGCCACCACTTCCGCCACCGCTTCCGCCACCGCCGGGCGTTGCGTACGCAATCTCTGCGGCAATGCCACTCACCGAACAGTTCGCGACATTCTGCGCGAGTGTGCCCACGCCTCCGAAGCCGACGGTGACGGTCGCGCCGGGCGCGATGAGCGCGTTCCAACCAGCGTTGTTCACTGTGTGACGAACGCCATCGAGCGTGTGCGTTCCATTCCAAAGCGACGAAATCACCGGCCCGTTCTCGAAGACCAGTTGCCACGAGGGAATCGGAGTCGCCTCGCGATTTTGAATGCGAATCTCGCCGTTGTAACCCGTGTCCCAACTGCTCGTCACCGCAAACGTGACGAGTGGCGGCGCAGCAATGGCTGTTGACGCACACACGCCAGCCGCGACAACAGCCCAAAGACGCGACAAACATCTTGTTCGAGCATCTTGCGCGTGTTCCAACTCAGGCGACACAACCGACGAACGACCGAACGACTTTATACGGCGCATACGGAGTAGCCCTCACAGAATTGCGCCCCCTTCGAACAACTGTTTCGATCCTTCGATTCTCCGATGCGGCCCGCGCAGCGACAAGGAAATTCTCGCAATTTCGCCCGCTTTCGCAGTGAAGCACTCGATCGCCGTTCGGTGATCTGCAACGATGCGAAAGACGGATGATAAACGCATCACTCGGATCGGCCGCGTGATGATTTCCGGTTCGACAGTTCATCCCATCCAGACCGGAGGGAATCGTCATGACACCGCTGCAATTCCACGCCCATCGCGCCAACCAAGTTCTGCGTTTCACTGGGATTTTCCCTGGTTTCCTGTTGGCAGCGACGCTCGCATTCCTCGCCCCGCGCACCGAGGCGGTCGGGATGGCCGCGCCCGCAGCCCGCGCGCCCCTCCACGCGCCCCTCCACCCGGCCCCGCCCGCGGGGCTCTCCGTCGAGGCGAAGGAGGCGCCGCTCAACAAGGGCTTCGAGTTCCGCTTCAAGTCCGACACGTCGACCACCGAACTCACGCTCGACCCGCTCGGTCACAGGCACAACGTGTCGGGCTCGATCGGCTCGAAGGCGGGATCGATCTCCCTCACGGGGAAGTACAGCCCGAACGACCGCGAGATCACCTTCACCGCGAAGCGCGGCGGACAGGAAATCGGCGAGTTCACGTGGCGTGTCGAGGCGGTCCTCCGCTAGATTGCGCTCCATGCAGCGCAGAGACTTCCTCGCCACGACCGCCACCCTCGCCGCCTCCGTGCCTCTCGCCGCTTCGCTGTCGACCGCGGCATCGGCCGCGCAGGACACGCATCCGTCGCAGCTCCAGCCCGTCGCGCGCAAGGGCCGCATCAAGCACTCGGTGAGCAAGTGGTGCTTCGGCATGCCGCTCGACGAGTTCTGCGCGCGCTGCAAACTGATGGGCATCACTGGCATCGATCTTCTCGATGAAAAGGATTGGTCGGTTCCTCTCGCGCATGGCATGGTTTGCTCGCTCGGCAATGGCCCGACCTCGATCGGCGACGGCATGAACCGCGTCGAGAACCACGACCGCGTCGTCGCCGAGTGCGAGCGCCTGCTGCCGATCGCCGCCGCGAACAAGGTGCCGAACGTGATGCTCTTCTCCGGAAACCGACGCGGCATGCCCGACGACGTCGGCCTCGAGAACTGCGCCAAGGGCCTGAAGCGCGTCATGCCGATCGCCGAGAAGCACGGCGTCACGATCCTGATGGAGCTCCTCAACTCGCGCGTCGACCACGGCGACTACATGTGCGACCGGACGCCGTGGGGCGTCGAGCTCGTGAAGCAGGTCGGCAGCGACCGGTTCAGGCTGCTCTACGACATCTACCACATGCAGATCATGGAAGGCGACGTCATCCGCACGATCCGCAACAACCACCAGTACTTCGGCCACTACCACACGGCGGGCAACCCGGGCCGCAACGAGATCGACGCGACGCAGGAACTCTTCTATCCCGCGATCTGCGAGGCGATCGTCGCGACCGGATTCCAGGGCTACCTCGCGCAGGAGTTCATCCCGCGCCGCGACCCGATGACGAGCCTGCGCGAGTCGATCGACATCTGCGATGTCTGAGCTGTCGTCCGTGCCCGCAATCCTCCGCGCGGCTCTCGCTGCGTTCACGTTCGCCGCGCTCGCCGGCTGCGTCTCAACGCCAGCGCGAGACGGGACGCCGAAGCGACGCCCTCCGAACATCGTCCTCATCTTCGCGGACGACCTCGGCTACGGCGAACTCGGCTGCTACGGCCAGACGAGGATCGAGACGCCGAACATCGACGCGCTTGCGCGCGATGGAGCGCGCTTCACGCAGTTCTACACCGCGGCGCCCGTGTGCGCGCCGTCGCGCTCGGCGCTGCTGACGGGCCAGCACCTCGGCCACACGCCGAACCGCGACAACGCCGAGGTGCAACCCGACGGCCAGGGCCCGCTGCCCTCCGGCACCACCACGCTCGCGCACGACCTGAAGGCCGCGGGCTACGCGACCGCATGCATCGGCAAGTGGGGCCTCGGCTTCGTCGGTTCGACCGGCGACCCGAACGCGATGGGGTTCGACCTCTTCTTCGGCTACAACTGCCAGCGTCAGGCGTGGAGCTACTACCCGACGCATCTCTGGCGCAACGCCGAGAAGGTCGCGCTCGACGGCAACGATCCGAAGGGCCACGCCGCGACCGGCCGCCTCGAGACGACCCATGCGTGCGATCTCCTGCTTGCCGAGGCCGAGCGGTTCATCGCACGCGAAAGCGACGGGCCGTTCTTCCTCTCGTACCAGTCGCCGCTCCCGCATCTCGCGCTGCAACCGCCCCCGCTCAATCTTCGGCGGTATCAGGGCTCGTTCGACGACACCCCATACGTCGGCGGCAAGGGCTACACGCCGCACCCCACGCCGCGCGCCGCCTACGCGGCGATGATCACGCGCCTCGACGACGAGGTCGGTGCCATCCGCACCGCGCTCGAGAAGGCGGGCATCGCCGACGAGACGCTCATCATCCTGACGAGCGACAACGGCCCGACGCACGACGTCGGCGGCGTCGACACGACCTTCTTTGCCTCGACCGCCGGCCTGCGCGGCCGCAAGGGTTCGGTCTGGGAAGGCGGGATCCGCGTGCCCGGAATCGCCTGCTGGCCCGGCCGCATCGCGCCGGGACGCGCGATCGACACGCCCGCGTGGACCGTCGACTTCCGCGCGACCTTCGGCGCGCTCGCGGGCGCGCCGACGTCCGCGTCCGACGGCGTCGATCTCACGCCGCTCCTCCTCGAAGGCCGCGCGCCTGATCGCGAGTTCCTCTACTGGCCGTTCCCCGGCTACGGCGGACAGGAGGCGGTGCGCGCCGGCGACTGGAAGCTGGTGCGCGTCGGCATGAACGCCGCGGCGAAGAACGGCGCGCCCCGGCCCGCGTGGCAGCTCTACGACCTCGCGCGCGATCCGCTCGAGACGGCCGACGTCGCCGCGCAGCACCCGTCGGTCGTCGCGCGCCTCGCGGCGATCGCCGC
>JBIIYI010000248.1:0-4923 GCA_044346895.1 Phycisphaerales bacterium | reverse complement strand
ATCCTTCCGCGAGCTCGACCTCGCCCGGCTCGACGTGCGCGGGGCGAAGGACGGTCGTTCCGGCTGGGGCGTCGAGCGCTCCGGAGGAGGTCTTCCAGCGCGTGCGCCCGGCGAGCGTCATCCAGACCTCGGGGACTCCCGTCTCCGCGATCGGGATCGTCGACGTGAAGAGCGCGTCGACCCACTCGATCCGGAAGTACCCGGACTCACAGAGGAGCCGCGTCGAGAGCCCCGCCGCCTCGACCGTCTCGGCGTCGTCGAATCGAACGACCGGCGGTCGTCCATCCGACTGCGCGCTCCCGAACCGCATCGAGGCGAACGCCTGCTCGAGATGGAGCGGCCGCTTCGGATCGTCGCGGCACCAGTCCCAGACGCGGAACGTCGTATCGCTCGGCGTCTGCACTTCCGCGGCGAGGATCCCTTCGCCGAGCGCATGGCAGACGCCGCTCGGCAGATACACGCAGTCGCCGCGGGCGACATGCAGCGTCTCGAGGTGCTCGAGCGCGCGGCCGCCTGCGACGGCGGCGCGGAACGACTCGGGCGTGGTCGCGGCCGTCAGGCCGCGGTAGACCCGCGCGCCCTGCTTCGCCGCGAGGATGATCCAGGCCTCGGTCTTGAGATGCGCCTCGGGATGGGCGCGTACGTAGGCCGGATCGGGATGCACCTGCAGCGAGAGGTTCTCCGCGGCGTCGAGGAACTTGACGAGGAGCGGAAACCCGCCGTCCGGCGCGGGCGTCGCAACGCCGAGGAGGTCTTCGCGGTGCGCGTCGCGCATCTCGCGCAGCGTCCGGCCATCGAACGCGCCACCGACGACGCGCGACTGACCATCCGCGACCGAACCGGGAAGATCCGCGATTTCCCACGACTCGCCGATGCGTTCATCCGGAAGTCCCGCCTTCCCGAGGCGCGCGAGATTGGATCGCTCGGCGGGAGGACCCCATGCACGGGCCTTCGAGAGCGCGCGGAAGCGGAGCGGGGGCAGCATGGGGCGGCTCGGCGGACGTCGGATCAGGCGTCAGATCGCCATGCCGGTGATCTTCGACTCGAAGACGAGCTTGCCGCGCACGACGCCCTGCGTCTTCGAGATGAAGCGCCGCGGCGTCGCCTCGATCTCCTCGACGAGGATCACGAACTCGTCGCCCGGGACGACCTGGCCGCGGAAGACGGTCTCGTCGCATCGGAGGAAGCCGAGGAATCCGAGCGCTGGAAAGCGCGTGCGGAACAGCCAGCTCGCGCACTGCGCGGTCGACTCGATCATCAGGACGCCCGGGTAGAGCGGACGCCCCTTGATGTGGTGGTCGCACCAGAACTCGTCCGGCCGGACGTGCTTCATGCCGACGCAGCGACGACGATCCTCGCTGACCCAGACGATGCGATCGCACTGACGCATCGGTCCGGTCTGCGGGAGGTACTCGTCGAGGCCTCGGGCGTCGCAGATCGTCTGCGAGAGGTCGATCGCGGCGAGGTCGATCAGTTGCTTGCTGGCCACGGATGCCTGGGCGGAGTTACTCCGCGCCGTCCTCGCTGCCGCGCATCTCGAGCACCTTCGTGCGGATCTGCTGCGCGATGTCCTTGATCTCCTGCATCGACTTGCGGACGCGGGTGCCGGCGGCCTTGTTGCCTCCGACCGCCTTCTTCATGTCGTCCTCGACCTCGCGGACCTTGGCGCAGAGCTGTTCGTAGAGTTCCATGCTTCAACTCCTTCTCAGTTGAGGTGCCGAGAAACGGTGCGGGCCCCGTCACCGTCCCGTGGGCCGATTCGTGGGGTCAAGGTAGCGGCAAAGGGGCTCGAAGTGTCTTCACCACGCCGAGGATCGCCTTGAAATGGGGGTCGGCGGCGTCCCCGAGGATCTCGTAGCAGGCTCCGAGGACCCCGGACGGGACCGCGCCGGCCCGTTCCATGCGCCGGAAGGCGGGTGCGATCTGGTCGGGGCTCCCGGCCGAGATCGCGTCGGTCAGGAGGAACGGCTGCCGACCGCTCGCGAGGAGGTCGAGGACGGTCTGCTGGACGCAGACGTGGGCCTCGACGCCGCAGACGAGGACGTCGTCGCAGCGGCGCGCCGAGAGCAGCGCGTCGACCTCGGGGATGAGCGCGCTGAAGCGGGTCTTCTCGAAGGTGCGGGCGTGTCCCGCCGCCGCGGATGCGATCGCCGGCGCGCTGTGCCCGAGGCCCTTCACGTACTGCTCGGTGACGATCGCGGGGAGCCCGAGGATGCGCGCCGCCTCGAGCATGGCGGCGCAGTTGGCGACGACGCGGTCGCCGTCGAAGATCGTCGGGAGGAGGCGCTCCTGCACGTCGATCACGAGCAGCGCGGTGCGTTCGAGCGAGAGGCGGGGGATCGGCATGGTCGGATGGCGGTGGGTGATGGTCGCGGGCCGCGGCGGATGGAACCTAGACGCGCAGTTCGGACTTCGCGCCGAGCGCCGCGGCGTGGCGGCGACGCACGGGTTCGACGACCGTCGCGACGAAGCGGTCGACCTGCTCGGGCGCGCGGCCGACGAACTTCGCAGGATCGAGCGCGCCGTCGAGGTCGACATGCGCGAAGAAGGGATCGCGCCGGAGCCGTTCCATGAGGTCGTTCGGCTTGCCGAAGCGCTTCACCTCCTCGGCCGCGGCCATCGAATGGACGCGGATCACCTCGTGCGCCTCCTGGCGGTCCGCGCCCGCGCGCGTGGCGGCGAGCATGATGTTCTCGCTCGCCATGAACGGGAGTTCGGCGGCGAGGTTCGCGGCGACGGTCGCCTCCCACACGACGAGGCCTTCCGCGACGTTCGACAGGATGTCGAGCACGCCGTCGAGCGCGAGGAACGCCTCCGGCAGGACGAGGCGGCGGTTCGACGAATCGTCGAGCGTGCGCTCGAGCCACTGCGTCGCGTGCGTCTGGAGCGGATCGTTCACGAGGCCCATCACGAACCGCGCGAGTCCGCACGCCCGCTCGCAGCGCATGGGATTGCGCTTGTACGCCATCGCGGACGAGCCGATCTGATCCTTCTCGAAGGGTTCCTCGATCTCCTTGCGGTTCGCGAGGAGGCGGATGTCGGTGGCGCACTTGTGGGCCGCGCTCGCCGCGATCGCGAGCGCCGAGACGACCTGCGCGTCGACGAGGCGCGGGTACGTCTGGCCGCAGACGGCGAGCATCCGATCGGCGGGCCAGCCGAGCTTCTCCGCGAACTTCCGCTCGAGGAGGTCGACCTTCGCGGCGTCGCCGTCGAGGAGCCCGAGGTAGGAGGCCTGCGTGCCGGTCGCGCCGCGCAGGCCGCGGAGCCGGAGCGATGCGGCTGCGTGCTCGACCGATTCGAGCGCGAGCGCGAGATCCTGCGCCCAGAGCGTGGCGCGCTTGCCGACGGTCGTCGGCTGCGCGGGCTGGAAGTGCGTGAATCCGAGGGTCGGGAGCGCGCGCCACTTCGTGGCGAAGGCTCCGAGCCGATCGACGACGCGCGCGAGCTTCCCCGCCGTGATCGCGAGCGCGTCGCGGAGGACGAGCGTGTCCGCGTTGCAGACGACGTCCTGGCTCGTCGCGCCGAAGTGGATGATCGCGCGCGCCTCGGGCGCCGCATCGCCGAGCGTGTGGACGTGCGCCATCACGTCGTGGCGGAGGCGGCGCTCGTGCTCGGCGGCGGCGGCGAAGTCGATGTCGTCGAGGTGCGCGCGGATCGCGTCGACCTGCGCGCGCGCGACGGGCATGCCGAGTTCGTGCTGGCTTTCGGCGAGGGCGAGCCAGATCCGGCGCCAGGTCGAGAACTTGCGCTGCTCGCTCCAGAGTTCGCGCATCTCGCGGCTTGCGTTGCGCGTCTCGAGCGGCGAGCGGTAGCCGGCGTGCTGCGAATCGGTCATGGCTGCTTCCCTTCCGGAGCGTCCGGCTGCGTTGCGGCGGGCGTCGACCGATCTGTCGGCTGCGCCGCGGACTTCTTCTCGAGCACCCTGCTCTCGGTGCCTGCGCGGATGCGGGCGATGTTCGCGCGGTGCTTCCAGACGACGAAGAGCGCGATCAGTCCGCTCGCGGCGAGGAACGGCACCGCGTCGCGCACGCCCGTCGCGCCGTTCGCCGCGAGCGCCGTCACGAGGACCGTGCACGGGACCGAGACGGCCGAGACCATCGACGCGAGGCTGACCATGCGGAAGACGAGGACGAGGACGCACCAGAGGACGAGCGCCAGCGCCGCCGGGACCGTGAGGACCGGCCACATCGCGACGAGGGCGCCGAAACCGGTGGCGACGCCCTTGCCGCCCTTGAAGCGGATCCAGGGCGAGAGCGTGTGGCCGACGATCGCCGCGAACGCGACGGCCAGCCAGAGCCACGCCTGCGCCGCGGCGTACGAACCGGGCGCGTCGCCGAGAAGCCCCATCAGCGCACCCGCCGCGGCGACCGGCAGCGCTCCCTTCGCCGCGTCGATGACGAAGCAGAGGACGCCCCACGAACGGCCGAGCGTGCGCCCGAGGTTGGTGGCGCCGTAGCTCTTCGAGCCGACCTGCCCGAGGTCGACGCCGCGCGAGCGCGCGAGGAGATGCGCCGTCGGGAAGCTGCCCACGAGGTACGCGGCGACGATGCACGCGCCCCAGAGGAGCATCACCCGGTTCGGGTCGGGGAAGGACTCGGCGAGTACGAGGGCCATGGGTGGCGATGATACGGAAAGCGCTTGCGTGGCGCGGTGCCGTGTGCATGCGGAGTGCGTGACGCAGTGCGGACCTCGCCGGGCGTGCGCGTGCGGCGGGGGCCGGCGGATGCGCGCGGATGCGCTGTCCACGTGTGTCGGCCAGGGTCACTCCCCGTGCCACAGCGGCGCGCCGTACTTCCTCCGATGCCATGCGCCCGTCGCGCGCCGGAACTCGGAGACGAGCGCGATCGCGATCGGAAGCGGTACGGGCGCGACGATCTCGACGCGGTCCGCGAAGATCGCGGCGTCGGGCGCCGGAATCCCCTG
>JBIIYI010000247.1:0-4924 GCA_044346895.1 Phycisphaerales bacterium | reverse complement strand
CATCTCGGGCCGCGCGTCGATCCACTCCGGAACCTGCGGGTGTCCCCCCGAAAGCCACACGTACACGCTCCCGACGTTGACCCAGGCGTCGGCGCTCAGCTGCGCCGCCCGGGCCGGGCCGGCCTCGGTCTCGAGCCCCCCGAGCGATCCCGCGTCGCACGCCATCCAGCGCCCGTTCGAGTGGAAGATGAACGCATGGCGACGACTGACCTTCGCGTTGTCGATCACGATGTCGCAGTTCGACTCGCGGCCGATCCAGTACCCGCGCGTCGGATCGAGCTTGCGCTGCGCGAGGACCGTTCCGTCGGGCTGTGAGATGAGGAGTTCGGCCACGGGAATGGTCTTTGGGGGGCGGGCGGGGCGCAGGCGTCGGGAAGGCGGAAGGCGGACGGCGGAGGACTCAGCGGCGCCCGTCCACAGGCTCGCGTCCCACCGAGTGATACGCAAATCCCTGCGCCATCATTGCCTCGCGCTTGTAGAGATTCCGACCATCGAAGATCAGCCGCGACGGCATGATCTGCGCCAGTCGCGTGAAATCCGGGGCCCGGAACTCGTTCCATTCGGTCGCGATGACGAGGGCATCGGCCCCTTCCGCGGCGTGGTAGAGGTCCTGCGCGTGCTCGACTTCCGGGAATTCGCGTCCGAGATTCTCGAGCGCGACGGGGTCGAACGCCCGGACCTTGGCGCCCGCCGCCACCGCGAGCCGCATGAGCGAGATCGATGGAGCCTCGCGGATGTCGTCGGTGCGGGGCTTGAAGGCGACGCCCCAGAATCCCAGCCGCTTGCCGGCGAGGTCCCGGCCGAGGGTCCGCTCGATCTTCGACCAGAAGTGCCGCCGCTGCGCCTGATTCACGCGGTGGACGGCTGCGTTGAGCTCGCACTCGAAGCCCACGCTTCGGCCCATCGAGACGACCGCGAGCGTGTCCTTCGGGAAGCAGGAGCCGCCGTAGCCGAGGCCGGGGTAGAGGAACTGGTTGCCGATCCGCTTGTCCGCGCACATGCCCTCGCGCACGTTGTTCACGTTCGCGCCGTACCGCTCGCAGAGGTTGGCCATCTCGTTGATGAACGAGATCTTGCAGGCGAGCATCGCGTTCGACGCGTACTTCACCATCTCCGCCGAGCGCACGTCCATCAGGTAGATCGGGTTTCCCTGCCGCACGAACGGCTCGTAGAGATCGCGCATCATGGCGCCAGCATGGTCGCTCTCGACGCCGCAGACGACGCGATCCGGCTTCATGAAGTCGTTGATCGCATCGCCCTCCTTGAGGAACTCGGGGTTGTCCGCGATGTGGAAGGGGACCTTCGTGCGCGACGCGATGAGGTCGCGCACCTTGTGGCTCGTGCCGACCGGCACCGTGCTCTTGACGACCACGGTCTTGGGCGGCTGCGTCGGTCCGATGGCCTCGATCGCGTCCGCGATGTCGCCCGCCACCCGCAGCACGTACTGGAGGTCCGCGCTGCCATCCTCGTCGCTCGGCGTGCCGACGCAGATGAAGACGACGTCCGCGTGGCGGTAGGCGGCCATCTTGTCCGTGGTGAACGACAGCCGGCCCGCCTGCGCGTTGCGCACGATCATCTCGGAGAGCCCGGGTTCGTAGATCGGACTCTCGCCGCGGCGGAGCATCTCGACCTTCGCCGAGTCGACATCGAGACAGACCACGTCGTTGCCCGTCTCTGCAAAGCATGCGCCTGTGACGAGGCCGACGTATCCGGTACCAACCATCGTGAGCTTCATGGGGATCCTGTTCCTTCGGGTTCTTCGCGCAGGGTCGCGCACTCTAGCAATCGGCCCGCGACGCGTGCCTCGTGCTCGAGCAGCGCCTGCTTGATTTCCGCGAAGGCGCCCTCCGTCCGGCCCGCGTATCCGCCGAGCCCGCGCGCTCCCACCACGCGATGGCAGGGAACGATGACTGGAAGCGGGTTGCGACGGAGCGCCTGTCCGATCGCCCGGCACAGCGCGTGTCCTCCGCCGATGCGACGCGCCATCCACAGGTAGCTGCGGGTCTCGCCCGGAGGGATGCGTCTGCAGGCGCTCCAGACGCGACGCTGGAAGGGCGTTCCGTCACCGATCGGGATCGCGTCCGTCGCCCGTAGTTCCCCGCGGAAGTACGACTCGATGCTTGCGAGGACCTCGAGCGCTGCGCCGTCCTGGCGGTCGAAGGGGGGTGGTTCGGCGTCGCCGACCAGCCACTCGACGGACAGAAGCCCGCCGCGGCGACCGACCGCGAGCCTGCCGCAAGGTACGTCGAGCACCATGGGCGAGCCGCGACCGGCTCCGCTGGCGATCGGTTTCCGTGGACGCCTTCCCATCGAGCGGAGAGCGTAGCGCGCCCCGGCGCGTCGACTACCATCCGCGCCCATGACCGCAGCGCCGACCGCCAGCCACTCCGCCGGCCGCACCATGCCCGCCGGGTTCCCCTCCGACATCCCCCTCGACGCGATGAGCGTGCAGCTTCTCGCCATGCTCGAGCGCTACGACCCCGCCGCCGCGCGCCTGTTCGCGCAAGAGGCCGAGCGCCAAGCGACCACGCTCGAACTGATCGCCAGTGAAAACCACGTCTCGACCGAGGTCATGCACTCGGTCGGCTCGTGGCTTACGAACAAGTATGCCGAGGGCTATCCCGGCAAGCGCTACTACGGCGGCTGCGAGTTCCACGACGGTATCGAAGACCTGGCGCGCGATCGCGCGAAGCAACTCTTCGGCTGTAAGTTTGCGAATGTTCAACCGCACTGCGGCGCGAATGCGAACACCGCCGTCTTCATGGCGATGTGCGAGCCAGGCGACACGATCCTGTCGCTCCCGATCAAGTCGGGCGGGCATCTTTCGCACGGCTTGAAGGTGAACTTCTCGGGCACCTTCTACAAGATCGCCGAGTACGACCTCGACGCTGCAACCGAACTCCTCGACTATGACGCGATCGCGCGCATTGCCCGCGAGACGAAGCCGAAGATGATCATCTGCGGTTACTCCGCATACCCGCGCGTCATCGACTTCGCGCGCTTCCGCGCGATCGCGGATGAAGTTGGCGCGGTGCTCATGGCCGACATCGCCCATATCGCCGGCCTCGTCGCGTCGGGCGTGCATCCGTCGCCGTTCCCGCATGCGCATGTCGTGACGACGACGACCCACAAGACGCTCCGCGGGCCGCGCGGCGGCCTGATCCTCACGAACGACGAGGAGATCGCGAAGAAGGTCGATCGCAAGGTGTTCCCCGGTTCGCAGGGCGGACCGCTGATGCACGTGATCGGCGCGAAGGCCATCGCGTTCGGCGAGGCGCTGAAGCCCGAATTCAAGACGTACTGCCAACAGGTCGTGAAAAACGCGCAGGCGCTCGCCGCAGGCCTTGTGAAGCGTGGCTATCGACTCTGCTCGGGCGGCACCGACAACCACCTGATGCTCGTCGATCTGCGCGCGCGTTCGGCCGACCTTACGGGCGCCGACGCCGAAAGGTGGCTTGAGAAGGCGGGCATCATCGTCAACAAGAACGGCATTCCGAACGATCCGCGCTCGCCGATGATCACGAGTGGTCTTCGACTCGGCACGCCCGCGCTCACATCGCGCGGCTTGAAGGAAGCCGAGATGGAACTCGTCGCCGCGTGGATCGACCGCGTGCTCGGCTCGTCGGGTGACGCCGCGACGATCGCCGCGGTGCGCGGCGAGATCCGCGCGTTCTGCGGGAAGTTTCCGCTCTTCCACTGATCGATCGATGGTGCGCCGATGAGCGTGACGGGCGTGACGGTTCCCGAAGAGTGGCGAACGCTCTTCGAGGGGCGCAATGTCGTCTTCGCGGGGTTGCCGCCAGCGCCGCCGAAGGCGGCGAGCCGCGCGGGTAGGTTTTTGGTCCGTGCTGCGATGATCGTCATCGCAATTGCGGCAGCGGTGGGAGCCGGGGTCGGTCTTTCCGTCGCGAGCGGCCGCTGGTGGGTCGGCCTCATCGGATTCACGATCGTCGCGTGGATCGCGTCGCTGCTTGCGATCGGTATCGTCGGCGCGATCAAGGTGGAGCGTGAAGCGCTTGCCAGGCGTCGCGCGCGGGCGCTGATTGACCCGATCGGACGCTTGCTTCCCGATCGCGGCACGTCGAGGAGGGCGTACCGCGACCCTGCGAGTTACGCGGGGCTGTTCGCGATCTCGCCGCGGCCCGCGCTCATCTTCGACGTCGCGCTCTTCGACGTGATGCAGCGCGACAAGCATGCGAGTTCGCTCGCTCCGCGCGGCCGATTGCCCGAGCCGGAGATCCTCGAGACGTCGTCGATTCCCGCGGGAACGTCGTTCTTCGGGCTGATGCTGCTCTTTCAGACCACATCGGTCTGGGCGAAGGCGATCCCCGCGCTCCTGAGCGGCGCGCCGCTGCATTGGTCGCTCTGGTACGCGATCCCGGTCCTCGTCATCGGCGTGTACCTGATCGTGCGCGACCCGTGGCTGCGGCGCGCGCTGAACATCCCGCGGCTGTTCGGAGCCGACTCGGTGATCGGCGCGGGGTGGATCCGCGATGCGAACGGCGAGACGTGGACGGTCGACGACTCGATCGTGCTCGTCACGCTCGCCGGCGGAGGCATGGAGATCCGCCTCATCAAGCCCACCAAGGTGATGTCGTTCTACCTGCCGCTGATGATGGGGAAGCCCGGAACGGGGCGCGCGCGGAAGGGCGCGGGCATCACCGGGCTCGGGCTGCGGAATCGCGCGAAGGCGGTCGCGGTCGATGCCGCGCGCGGAGCGGCGGAATCGGTCGGTATCGAGGGCGAAGCGGGGCCGGACGTCGACATGCCCGGCCCGAAGGAGCCGCTGCGCCTGCTTCTTTCGAGCTGGACCTATCCCGAGCCGCGCACCGATCTTGCGATGCGCGAGTGACGCGCGAAAGGACCGGAGGGCGTCGAGGCTTGTTCCGAGGCCGTTCGAACGTTGTTCCCCTCCGGCGATTTC